>NZ_JARVRU010000133.1:0-47990 GCF_030209535.1 Lysinibacillus sp. fls2-241-R2A-57 | reverse complement strand
GCTACAAAGCGCCCAGTCGGAACGGAAATCAACCACACGTTTTGGTGAAGAGCCAAATTTTAAGACCACCTTAAGATAACTATTAAATGGCGATAAGGTTATTTCGTTATCCTTTGATTAAATGAATGGAAAGGGGAAACATGGTGGGAGTGAAACGGGTTTCGTTTATTGATAGTCTACGTGGATTTAGTTTGCTAGGGATTTTGCTCGCTAATTTAGTAGTTTTTCAATATGGTATGCATGGAGCCTTAAAAAATTTATCGTCGCAAAGTGCAGGGGATTTTGTAAGGGTGTTTATCGGCGGATCTTTTATGCCTATTTTTACGCTGTTATTTGGATTTTCGTTTATAAAGTTAATTGAATCTGTTCGTGAAAAAGGGCTGAAAAGTCGGTGGGTTATACTTCGACGAAGCATGGGGCTTATTTTATTAGGCTGGCTGCACACTACTTTTATATGGGAAGGTGACATACTCCTATTTTACGGTATTATGATTTTGTTTTTGTTACGATTCATTAATCGAAAAGCAAAAACGATCATCATATGGGCTAGTATCTTCTTTGTATGCTCAGTTGCATTTATGATGAATATTAACTTGGATTTTACGGCAAATCAGCAGGAGATAGATGCGTATATTGAAAAAGCAAATAACGTTTATGCACATGGTAGTTATTTAGATGTCGTGAATCATCGTTTAAGTAGGCTGATGCCTGAACAGGAAGAATCAATTCTATTACTAGTAGCACCTTTATTCTATGTACCGTTGTTTTTACTTGGCATGGCTCTTGCGAAAATGCGAGCATTTGAAAATATGGAGCGGGAGCAAAAGTGGTATAGGTTAGGTATGATACTTGTACCGATTGGATTATTATGTAAATATTTGAGCTTAAAAGAAGGAGATTTATCGACTATGCTTCAGATGAGTGGGGCACAAGTTCTAGCGCTAGGTTATGTATGTGTGGCTGCTTTACTCTATAAGAAATGGAGTACGTCATCTTTTATTTATGCTCTTGAATGTGTTGGCAAGCTTTCTCTAACTAATTATTTAATGCAATCTATTATTTGTACAACTGTATTTTTTGGATACGGTTTTGGGCTGTACGGAAAATTAGGAATCCTGAATGGGATGTTATTTGGGTTAGTAATTTATTGTGCGCAATGCATAGGCAGTGTATTGTATTTAAAAAGATATAAACGTGGTCCATTTGAACATGCTCTAAGGATGTGGACGAATTGGTCCCTTGATGGTCGATTAAAGCGAAAAGAACAGAATACAAATTATATAATAGAGTGATTGAAAAGAAACTTTCTATAATAGATTTCAAGTTAATAACTTTACAAAGAAGGGGATGGGAGAATCCCCTTCTTTTATTTATAAAATAATGCCTTGCTGAAAAAGTAAACTAATAGCATGGGATCGGTTTTTAGCCTTTAGCTTTTTAATGGCTGACTTTACATATTGATTGATCGTTAATTCGCTTAGATCCATAATATTTGCAATTTCCTTCGTACTATCTCCGTTAGCAACCAGCATCATAACCTCTAACTCCCGTTTACTAAGGGAAATATCTTTACTTTTCCTATTGGATTGAATTAATAGATGTCCAACCATATGACCAAAGCTAGTTAAATCATCTAGAAACGTATCGTTTATTTCGATATCGTCTTTAAAGTGAGTGCTACAAATATAGCCAAAAACATATGGTCCGATAAATATAGGCACGATTAAAAGCTTGTTGTGTTTAGAGTCGACAACATATTTAATACTAATGTTTTTTAAATAATCCATGCCTGTACAATATTTTGCCTTTTTATCGATAATGGCAGAATAAATTATTGGAAAACTACGTATCTCCTCTCTAATTTCTCCGATATGAGCTCCTTCAGATTCATTTAAATAAATAATGCCTTCAGCAACAAATCCTATTGGAGAATATCTCAATAAATAAGCATCTTTAATAGGTAATGAGTTCAAATATACCTGCAAAATATGTATCAATAACTCTTCATGATTTGAAAAATTATCAATAGTGTCAAAATGTTTTTGAATGGTATAAAGACTTGGCATGATGTATCCCCTTTTTTAAGTATATACTACGCATAAAATGAGGAATTTTCAATATTTTCTGTAAACTGTAGTATTAATGCTAAGATATTCATTCTTTTCTTTGAGTATTGGATTTGTGGAACTGTGGAAGTAAGTTTCTATGACTGTTTATAAATTTACGATTCATCACCAAAAGTTGTAGATGAGATTTGTTAAGACGTATGCCATTTATCGGATGCTCCCAGGAAAGCGCCCAGTCGGAACGGAAATCGACTACACGTTATGGTGATGAGCCGAATTTATGAGGTGGGGGAGGAAGAGTGAGTGAAAAATCATTCAATCAAAGAGGTAGATGCTGTCGTACTTGGAGCAGGGTTTGCAGGACTTTATATGTTATACCAACTAAGGAGTAAGGGATTTTCTACAGTCGTTTATGAAGCAGGGGACGGAGTAGGGGGCGTATGGTATTGGAATCGTTATCCTGGTGCTAGATGTGACGTTGAAAGCATTTATTATAATTACACGTTTTCAAAAGAATTATATGAGGAATGGAATTGGACATCTAGATTCCCGGAGCAAGAGGAAATATTAAACTATTTAAACTATGTAGCAGATCGTTTTGAGTTGCGTAAGGATATTCAATTTAATATACGTGTAAATGCTGCTCACTTTGATGAGGAGCGTAGTAAGTGGCTAATATATTTAAATAATGGCAGTCAAGTGTATGCAAAGTATTTTATTACAGGAATAGGCTGCTTATCAGCTGCAAATATTCCAAACATGAAAGGATTAAATCAATTTAAAGGTAAGTGGTATCATACGGGGCATTGGCCACATAAAAAAGTTGATTTTACTGGAAAACGAGTAGGGATTATTGGGACAGGCTCGAGTGGAATTCAAGCAATTCCAGTATTGGCAAAAGAGGCAAAGCATTTAACAGTATTTCAGCGTACACCACAGTATACAATTCCTGCACGAAACCATTTTTATGATGAGGAATTTATTCGAAGTACAAAGGAAAATTTTGAAACATTAAAGCAAGCTATGAGGAATTCTGTAGCAGGTTCACCTCACCAACAAAATAATCGATCTGCTATGGAGGATAGTGAAAGTGAACGGCAGCTAGTTTTTGAGGATGCTTGGGCAGAAGGCGGATTTGCTTTTGCGATGTCTTATAATGATTTATTAACAAATGAACAATCGAATGAAAAGGCTGCAGATTTTATCCGCTCGAAAATCCGTGAAATTGTCAAAGATCCAAATGTAGCAGAGAGGCTAAGTCCAAAGTATATGTATGGTACGAAAAGACAAGTACTAGATACCGATTATTTTGAAACGTACAACAGAGACAATGTTTTATTAGTTGATATAAAGGAATCAGCAATAGAAGAAATAACAGAAACTGGTGTTAAAACAGTGGATGAACAATATGAATTAGATATTCTTATTTTCGCTACTGGTTATGATGGTATGACAGGTCCATTGTTTAAAATCGATATTAAAGGAAGAGACGGCATTGCATTAAAGGATAAATGGGAGAACGGTGCGTCGGTTAGAACGTATTTAGGCTTAACGACAGCAGGGTTCCCAAACTTGTTTATGATTACAGGTCCCGAAAGTCCATCGGTGCTTGTCAATATGCCAATTGCTATTGAACAGCACGTTGAATGGATCGCTAATTGTATAGAATATTTACGTGAGCACGACATAGATTTAATGGATACCAATGTGCAGGCAGAGGAAGAATGGAGCAAGCATTGTCGTGAAATTGCAAATACAACATTATATGTTAAAGGCGACTCTTGGTATACTGGTGCCAATATTGCTGGAAAGCATCGAAGTTTTTTAATTTATCTTGGTGGATTTGATTATTATACAAAACGTTGCAATGAGATTGCCCAAAACAATTTTGAAGGTTTTACGTTGCAAAAATAAAAAACAATGTCTTAATCAATGTACAAGGAAGGGAGAACTAGGGATGAAACAGCAGGTAGCAATTATTACGGGAGCTGGGAGCGGTATAGGAAGAGAAACTGCTAAACTTTTAGCGAAAAAGGATATGGCGATTGTTTTAGTAGACTTTGATGACAGCAATGGTCAAGAGACTTTAGAAGCTGTAAAAGAACATAATCAACATGCTATTTTTGTACATGCAGATGTGTCCAAAAGTCAGGATGTCAAGAAGTATGTAGCAGCAGCAAAGGAGAACTTTGGGAAGATTGATATTTTTATTAATAATGCTGGTATATTAAGCCCTCCATCTTTATTAGGAGATTTAGAAGAAGAGACATTTGATAAAGTTATAGCAGTTAATCTTAAAGGAGCATTTCTAGGCTTAAAATATGTATTAAAAGAAATGGAGCAACAAAAATCAGGAGTTATTGTGAACACTGCATCTGCAGCAGGCATTCAAGGTCAGCCATATTTAGGTGGCTATGCAGCGAGTAAACATGGTGTCATTGGACTAACAAAAACAGCAGCCATCGAATATGGTCCTAGTGGAATAAGAGTAAATGCTATATGCCCTGGTGGTGTTGTAACGAATATGACGAAGGGATTAGAGTCGAGTCCAGAGGAAAACGGACCTATGCGAAGACTCGCAACACCAGAAGAGATTGCAAATGTGATCGGTTTCTTAATTTCAACGAATGCTTCTTATGTAAATGGTGCAGTTATGACGATTGATGGTGGATTAACATCTTAATGATGAAAGGATGAAAAGGATGGAAAATCGTATTAACCCAGAATTAAGAGAAACGTTATCACTATTCCCGCCTTTAGATTTAGACAATGTAGAGGCTACTAGAGAGGGGATGGCTGCTACTGCTCAACCTGCTGCAATAGCTGACAATATTTCTGTTGAAAACAAAGTTATTCAAGGACCAGATGATAATGATTCACTGCGTTTAAGAATTTATAAACAGAAGGAAAAAAAAGGGGATTTACCAGCACTTTTATGGATTCATGGAGGGGGATATGTAATAGGTGCTCCAGAGGGCGATGATTTACTATGTCAACGTTTCGTGAATGAAGCAAATTGTATCGTTGTGTCAGTAGACTATCGACTCGCACCTGAGCATCCATATCCTGCACCACTCGAGGATTGCTACGCAGCTCTAAAATGGATAGCTGATCATGCAATTGATCTAGGCATTGATAGTGCCCGTATTGGCATAGCTGGAGCAAGTGCGGGAGGTGGGTTAACAGCAGCCTTAGCATTGCTAGCTCGTGATAGAAATTATCCTAAGCTTAGCTTTCAAATGCCACTTTATCCAATGATTGATGATCGCAATAATACGCCTTCTTCTTTGGAGATTACAGGACATATGATATGGAATCATGATTTAAATCAAAAGGGTTGGGAAATGTATTTAAATGGGGAGAATGGTAGTGATAATGTGTCACAATATGCTGCAGCTGCAAGAGCAGAAGACTTATCTGGTTTACCATTTACTTATACATGTGTTGGTCAATTAGATCCTTTCCGTGATGAAACATTACAATATGTAACAAGGCTATGTCAGGCTGGTGTTGATGTTGAATTTCATTTGTATCCGGGCTGTTATCATGCCTTTGAAAGCATCGTTCCAACAGCAGCAATTAGCCAAAGAGCAGCAACAGAATATGTTGAGGCCGCTAAATATGTTTTAAATCGTAATGTTTCTGTTCATTTATAGTCTAAAAATATAAAATCCGCTAGACAGGAATAGTCTGGCGGATTTTTAAGTTGTTTTAGTTGTTTTCTAAACATCCGCTGAAAAGAGGAACTTCACCTCCTTTGAAAACGCCTGAGTGACCAATATCGTGTTGGCCTAAAATCTCTGGTGGATGTCGTCTATCTTTTCCATTGGGTTTAGATACCTAGGGAGAGGGGATTGAATCTAAAGTTAAATTACTCTAAATAGGGAATATGTCTAAGAAGTTTAGACAACTACGAATGTTAAGCCAATAATTTATATCTTTTAGCCTTCATGCAATTGGTACGTTATAATCAAAAACAATAAATATAATTGTCAGAAAAAAATACCAACATTATAATAGTGATAATAGAATCTACTTTATGAGGTGAGTTAATGGAAAAAGCAGCTAGTTATGACTTTCTTAATTCATACCAAAAATTGCAGCAGGAACGACTCATCAATCGAAAAGAAGAGTATTTAGAGGTGCTGGAAAAAACAAAGGCTAAAGGTGAAATATTAGAGTTTGAAAGCATAATGGAAAAGGCGTCTAAGTGACGTCTTTTTCTTTTGGAGTTAAAAGAAAAAGGTGAAGAAAAGTTAAAGAAAAATATCATTCCGAAATTGCTAACAATGCTTCTGTTCGTAGGATGCTCTGAAGGTAGCGAAAAACGGCAAGGGATGGTTCTTCAGCTCTTTACATCGAGCAATGATAAGACTTGGGCTCTTTGGGAATAAATTATGACAATAACTGTATCGAATTCCATTTGTGATATAATGATAAAAAACATTCAATTATGTTGAGGACAAGGAGAACTACTATGCCAAAAAATAATTATAAAAAAATTGCTGTGGCAATTGATTTTTCAGAACAGTCATTAAATGCATTCGAACAAGCTACTGAATTAGCATTACAGTATGATGCAACTTTAATGTTAGTTAATGTCGTTGATACAAAGTCCTTTGGGTCAATTTCCGCTTATGATTTAAAATACGCTGAGGAATTAAAAAAAGAGAATATAAGTAAAATAGAAAATCTAAAAAAGACAGGGTTAGAAGCAGGGGTGAAAGAAATTGAAACTGTAGTAGAAACTGGTTCTCCGAAAGGGATTTTAACTCAACTACCTGATGTTAGCTTAATTGTATGTGGCGCAACAGGGTTAAATCAGTTTGAGAAGATGGTACTAGGTTCAGTTGCAGAGAGAATCGTTCGACATGCTAAATGCGATGTTCTAATTGTTCGTTAAAAAGGTGTTTTAAATTGAATTGGTATTCCAAATAAAAAGAAATCTGCGTGCAATTCCTATAGGAAGCACGCAGATTTCTTTTTTATAAACTTTGAAGATACTATGTTAATTATTGTGGTGTTGTTGCTGCCTTATCGATAATGTCTTGTGGGATGTCAATTGTTTTTAAGTTATTGAATTCAGTATAAGTCACAACTGATTTTGTTGACGTTGATATTTCCTGATCTTCAACTTTCATTTTTATATCAAAATTCATATCCATTTTTTCTGTATCGAAAGTTTCTTTATCGATTTGCAGAACGTAATTTAATTTATCGATTGTCATGTTATCAAGTGGATTTTCTTCAAGACCAAGGTCTTTCATTGACTTTTTCATTTCAGAATCGATAAGTTCTTTAAATTTATCACCTTTTGCTTCTAACGTTAAGATATATGCATCATCAGTTTGCTCAAATTTGAAATCACCGATAAACTTTTTAAGCTGCTCTAATTGTTCTTTAGCGTTTGCAGATGATGCCGTTTGCTCTAAAACTGCATCAAATTGTTCGCTTGGTAATTTAAACCAGCCGTCAGTTGTTGGATCCTTCATGAAAAAGCCTTGATCCTTCTTCATGTACATATCGATCGGCATATCCATAGTTTTGCCTTCAGTAGTCATATCAGGCATTGTCATTGATCCTGTTATGTGCGCAGCAAGTGGATCAGAGATTACATCCATCTCCATTTTTGAATCCATGGCAATCTCCATAGCTTGATCACCTGATCCAGCTTTTGTTTTTTGAGACATCTCCATTTTTGCACTCACGCTTTTAACGTCTGCTTGACGCTCTACCGCTTTGTCATAAACTTGCTCTAAAGTGAGATCACTTTTTTTAGTTGAGTCTTTCGTTGGGGTAGCGCTACTGTTACAAGCAGCTAGTGTTAGTGCTAGTGCTCCAACACTTAAAACTTTAAAAACTTTGTTCATTAATTTCATCTCCTATTCTTAGTAAAAAACAATATCTACTAGTATACATTACTATAAAAGGAAAAGTTTCATTATTTATAAAATAATGCTAATTCAATGTCGAAATAATAGTAAATTCCTAATTTATCCTTATGTTTATAAGTCTTCGTGCTTAGTTAAATAACAAGAAAAAGTAGTACATGAATAATGATTGATGTAAAAAAATTCTTTATTAGCTATAGTAAAATATTGCAAAGGTGGTATAAAAGTGGCTCTTCACCAAAACGTGTGGTTGATTTCCGTTCCGACTGGGCGCTTTGTAGCTGCCGCTTTGCTTTCGCTACAGAAAACATTTGTTGTTGCTGTCGCTACGCTTTCGCACAGATAAAACAATTGCTGACGCTTCGCTTTCGCGCAGATAAAACAGCCGCTTTGCTTTCGCTCAGAGCAGAGCTTCCTGGGGGCGTCCGATGAGCCGCTTCACTCGCGTTGCTCGCTCCAGGGTCTCGGACCAACACGATGTTGGTCACGAAGGCGTTATCACAGGATGTGATGCTCTTAGTCTTCGTTCCTCTATCGCTGATCCCCAAGGAGTCGCCCAGTCGTAACGAAGATCAACTAAAATACAGCGCATATATTTTAAAAAATGTCATCCACAACTTTTGGTGATGAGCCATAAAAGTCAGTAAGCTAACGCTAGTAATCAGTTTTTTTGCTAGAAGATTCAAATGATGTTGATGTTGTAGTAAAGGAGTATTTCAACTAGTATCTTATCCCTTGCTGCTGACAGTGATTTTATGCACTTAGCCTAAAATAAGTTTTGTAAATACTCTCTAAAAGCCGAGATTTTCAAGTTAAAAGGCTCATCATCACTATAATGTGTGGTTGATTTCCGTTCCGACTGGAGCTTCAGGGGGTGTCAGTTGAGCTAGTTGATAGATTACCTTACAACTTTTGGAAATTGATGTTTGACTTGAAATAGGTGAGCACAGGATCTAGTGTTGATTCAGTGTTCGAGGCATTAGAGTTATTCGTTGCTATTAGAGCATAAAATAATTAGGACTAACTGTACCTAATGTGAGTTATGCGAAAGGGCGTTCATAAACTGACGAAAAAAATTTTTTCCAAAAAGAAAAAGCCGAGAAAATGAAATCATTTTCTCGACTTTTTTTATCAGTTATAGCCCCAGATCATTGCGAATAATGTACCTAGGATTGTAACAACACCTACGAATACTGCATATAAAATCGTTATATATAACGCTTTCTTATCTTCAGATTCACCGATGTGCATGAATAATACTAATTGTACAGTTGCTTGTGCAATAGCAGTCACTAGTAAAATACCAAGTGCCATGTTAGCAGACATATCAAACTTAACAACAGCTAAAGCTACAACTGTTAGTAATAGTGAGAAGGCAAAGCCCATCACATGTTGTTTTGGGAATAATTCCTTCATCAGCTAATCAGTCCTTTCAAGTAGACGAAGCTGAAGATGAAAATCCAAACAACGTCTAGGAAGTGCCAGTACAGTGAGAAGATAAACGCTTTGTTAGCCGTTTGTGGGTTTAAACCACGTTTTGCTACTTGGATTAAAATTGCAACGCCCCAGAAGAAACCGAATGTTACGTGGGCACCGTGCGTACCAAGTAAAGTCATTAATGCTGATAAGAATGCGCTAGTTTGAATTGTAGCACCTTCCTGAACATAAGTGACAAACTCATCAATCTCAATACCTAAGAAGCCAAGACCTAATATAAGCGTGATGATGAAAAATGTCATCATCGCTTTTTTATTGCCAAGGCGCATTGCATGAACACCAAGGCCAATTGTGAAACTACTTGTTAATAATAAGAATGTTTCCCATAATACTGGTGTTAATTCAAAAATTTCAGCGCCATTCGGGCCACTACCTGTACGTGTATGAAGTGTGAAATACACTGTAAATAGTGTGGCGAATAACATGATTTCGGCACCAAGGAAAATCCAGAAACCAAAGATTTTCAGGCGATTTTCCTCTGTACTATATTCTAATGGAAGTGAAGAATCGATTTTCATTTTATTTATCACCTCTCAAGCTTTTTTCAGTTGCCATAACTTCTTCAACTGAAATGTAACGACCATGATCTTTTTCAAATGAACGATGTATCATAAAGCCAAATACACATAGCATACTAATGATGGCTGGAGTCCATAAACTAAATACAGCGAAAAATGCTGCAAGGAAGAAGAATCCACTCATCCAGAAAGGTGCGCCAGTGTTGTTAGGCATATGAATTTTTTCGATCTTACCTGCTGTAATATCGCGACCTTCTTTTTTAGCGAACCAGTATTCGTCTAAACGTGAAACAGTCGGAACTACTGCAAAGTTGTATTCAGGTACTGGAGAATGAGTAGCCCATTCTAACGTACGACCATCCCAAACATCTGCTTTTTCATTACGAGGCATATGTTTCCAGCTGTAGTAAATGTTGTATACGATTAACGCGAAGCCGACAGCAAGACCAATTGCTCCGATGAACGATACCATGCTCAATGGACCATATCCAGTTGAAGCAGAGTAAGTGTACATACGACGAGCGTAACCATCTAAACCTAAAATAAATAGAGGGAAGAAAGCTACGTTGAAGCTAATTGCGATAAACCAGAAAGCAATTTTCCCTAGTTTTTCGTTTAATCGGAAACCGAACATTTTTGGCCACCAGTAGTGGTAACCTGCAAGTACACCGAATACTGTACCTGGAATTAATACATAGTGGAAGTGGGCAACTAAGAACATCGTATTATGATATTGATAGTCCGCACTAGACATTGCTAGCATTACCCCTGTTACCCCACCAATTGTGAAGATTGGAATAAAACCAAGTGCATAAAGCATAGGGGTTGTAAATTGTATTTTACCGTGCCTCATTGTGAGCAGCCAGTTAAATATTTTAACCCCTGTCGGAACAGCGATCGCCATTGTTGTAATAGAGAAGAAGCTGTTTACCATAACGCCGTGACCCATTGTATAGAAGTGGTGGGCCCATACTAAGAATGATAGTAACGAAATAACAACCATACTCATAACCATTGATTTATAGCCGTATAAGTTTTTACGTGCAAATGTCGCAATGATTTCTGAGAAAATACCGAATGCAGGTAGGATAACGATATAAACCTCAGGATGTCCCCAAACCCAGAATAGGTTGGCCCAAAGCATGTCCATACCACCATTTTGCATTGCAAAGAATTGTGTACCGAATTGACGGTCAAACATCATTAATGCAAGCGCTACAGTTAATACTGGGAAAGCGAATACGATAATAACGTTTGTAATTAAAATTGACCAACTAAACATTGGCATTTTCATTAATGTCATACCAGGTGCACGCATTTTAATGATTGTCGTGATGAAGTTAACACCAGTCAGTAACGTACCAATCCCTGATAATTGTAAAGCTAAAGAATAGTAGTTGTTCCCAACAGTTGGACTAAATTCTGTCCCTGCTAGTGGGAAGTAGGCTGTCCAACCAGTATCTGGTGAACCACCAATGATAAATGATAGGTTTAGTAAACCGCAACCAGCAGCAAATAACCAGAAGCTGACTGCATTCAGACGTGGGAAGGCAACGTCACGTGCACCAATTTGTAGTGGGATAACAATGTTCATTAAACCAATTACGAATGGCATTGCCATGAATAAAATCATGATTATACCATGTGTTGTAAAAATCTCATTATAGTGTTGTGCATCAAGAAGTCCATTATCAGGAACTGCAGTTTGTGCACGCATTAACAATGCATCGATACCACCGCGGAATAGCATCAAAAGTGCTGTGGCGATATACATAATACCGATTTTTTTATGGTCAACAGTTGATAGCCAGTTTTTGTAGAAGTAGCCCCATTTTTTGAAATAAGTAAGGCCAACTGCGATAACCACTGCTCCAACTATGATACTAATAGCTGCCCCCATAATCATCGGTTCTTTCAGTGGATGGAAAATTTCTTCCATGCTCATTGGATGCGCTCCTTTCATGTTTAAAAATTAATGTGAATTTGTTTCTTCAGACTTTTCTTGTGAATGATCCTCATGATTCATTTTAGAGTGATCCTCTTGGTTCATTTTAGAATGATCCATTTCATCTTTAGACATGTCCATGTCACTATGATCCATGTCATCCATTTTCATGTCACCGTGTTCCATAGGAGCAGGTCTAAATTCTAAATGTGTAGATGAATAGCTTGAACGACCAACATGTTCAGCAGCTAATAGCTCATCAAATTTTTCTTCTGTTAATGGTTTTTCGTTTGCCTTTACATCGGCAACCCATTTATCGAAGTCTTCTTGTGTCATCGTTTGCGCTTCAAATTCCATTTCAGCAAAACCACGACCGCTGAAGTTAGAGTTACGACCCATGAATGAGCCAACGTCATCTGCTGCAAGGTGAATAGTGTTTACCATGTCACTCATCGCATATTTTTGACCAGCTAACTGAGGAATCCAAAAACTTGTGATTGGTCCGAATGAGTAAAGTTTGAACTCAATTGGACGGTCGGTAGGCATATTAACATAGTTCACAGTTTCGATCCCTTGCTCTGGATAGCTAAAGTGCCATTTCCAGTTAGAGGATGATGCATAAATCACAAGTGGTTCTTTATTGTCATAACCTTCAGGTTGAGACTCAACTGTACTTGTTGTTTTTACTGTAACAACTGCTAAGAATGCTACGATGATAATTGGAATAACTGTCCATATTATTTCAAGTAGATGACTACCCTCTTCGTGAGGAGGCTCATAATCGGCAGGTGTTTTTGAAGCACGGTATTTAGTTAGCATAACTACTAAAAGCACGTACACGACTAGTAATATAAAGGCCATTGTAATAATGGATAAAATAATTGTGTCTGATAATGTTTTGGCATTCGGACCCTTTGTATCAAAGACTGTTAGCGGCTCACAGCCAGTAAGAATTGCTAACACACCAAATGCTAAAAACATTAAGCTTAACTTTTTCTTCATGTTTGTCTCCTTTCTATAAAACGGCTATTCATAAATTGCATGTGTTTGAGTATAGATTCGAATTTATAAATAGTGGGTAAATAAGGTCACCTCTTTTAAGTGTCGTACCAATCAAATAATAAGAAATGCTTACAATGGTATGGTTCAATATGAAACATTGAATCTAGTATTTGATTGGTCTAGTGCAAGCGTTCGCAAAGTTATTAATCTGTGTAATCGATTTGTAGACAATGTGTCATAAATCGACAGAACAAATGTCGTTGTTTGCAACAGTGATTATACGCCTCGTTTGAAAGAAAAAAAATTATTTTGTTATTGAATTAATAGCAAACAGGGGATGAATATGAACATTTTTTGAACAAAAAACGTTATTTCAATATTGGTATTATTATGTTTTATAAAATAAACACTGTTAAAACGTTGAAAATACTGAGTTTATCATCTTTAACTAAGTAAACAGTTTTTTTTGTGAAAATATCATTTCACATTTTAGACGTCAATTTGTAATAAAATCGGCGTCAGTTTAAGGTATTGAATACTTTTTTGTTGCGTTTTTTTAAAAAAAAGAGTAGATGAAAAGCAATAAAAAGCGATAAAAAGGATATATCAGGATGAATTCTCAATGTTAGGAACGAATGGGAAGGATGATTATGGAAACTGATATTAATTATGTTAATATAATTACGCAATTCCATAAGTTGGATTAATTATGTTTTTTCTGAAAAGTAAAAAAGTGTCTCGAAGTAAAAATAGCAAACTAAGAATATTCCTAGTTTGCTGAATTTAGGTTGTGAGGACGAAAATAGAAGTTCTAAGAAGAGAGAATACGAATTTTTACGCTCCGAGCTTTAGCCATTTTGCTACTTGTCCATAGATGGTATTTTGAAGTTTTGGGGCTAGGTTATTCATTTTTAAGGCGAAATACAATGTTTTCATTAAATTTAGTGTGCTTGTACGTCCACTAAAAAATGATTCGTTATAGCCTTGTGTCATTAAATGAATTTCAAATTTATCAAATACTTGCTCGATAAATTCTATTAATGCTTCCTCGGAGTAGTCACAAGCCAATAACGCTTCAACTATATTAACTAAGCGTTCCTCTTCGTCGTTGACAAAGACAGTACCTTTCCAAGAAACAAGTTTCAATGCATGCAAAATTGAAGGTGCATGCTGTAAATCAAACTTAGGGTGTTTAATCGTCATAGCTGCTAAATCGGCACCATGTGCAATACTATGCGCCCAACCCTTGTCTTGAACAAGACCTCTTGTATCTTTTTCCAATAATAAATAACGACCAATCTTTTGAAAGAAAATTTGTAGGCGCTCATCATTTAAGATTAGTAGTTCGGCATCCTTTGCAAGAAGATTTGCTACAAGTAAAGCTGAAAATGAACGTTTAAAGACATGATCTGTCATTTCTTCACCTATGTTTCCGTATAAAAAATCGTCACCTGTTGCTGTATCAAATAAATATTGAAGCTGTTGGTTGCTTAGTAAATTGTCACTGAGTAAATCAATAAAAGTGCGATAAATTAATTGGTCTCGTAATTCTGCATCTGGTGAACCGATGTGCGTTAACATTTCTTGTAACAACCAATCGCCATCTTGTAACAAAAATTGTTGGCGCGCTGAGTGTGTCATAGTTGAAAATGATTGTAAAGCATTTTTGATATTCATATGTAATTCCTCCGAAGTTAAGTTAATTCTCTATAAGAGTATTTTTTTCTGTTCCTTATAGATCACTTGTCATTGTAATTACTTTTATAACAACAATGAGCAGGCATAGTAGAAATGCTTATATGGAGCTAGGTCTTTTTATTATAGCGCTTCAACGGTAAATGTGTTGATTTGCAAAGTTTTCTAGTGATATAGGAGTATATTCAGAATGGGAATTCCAGAATCAAGAGAAAGTTGATATGATAGACAAGCAACAAAAATGGATAGACTGATTAAGGAAACCATCTCTGGGTTCATTTCACACCGTATGTGGTGTGAGTCTTCAGCTGAATGAAGATAAAAAGACATACCTATATAAGTATGTCTCGTCCTAGTTATAATATAACGGCTGACTTTATACCGAGCGGCCATTCAGTAAAGGTATTTTGATTGGTTTTTATTTCTACAATAATATTTGCATTTTTTATGACATCGATTAGCCATTCACTATAATGAAGACTCGGCTGGGAGTGTTGTAAGATGCGTTGCATATCTTTTTTGTCGATACTTAGAAGCTTGTAGTTGCATTCAATGTGTACACTTTGGGGAATAATAATAAGTGACTCATGTTGGTGTCCGATGGAAATGGAACCAGGGATGTAACCTTGGATACTTATAATATGTGTAATCGCTTCTTGTGTGTACAAATCAATCTTGGTGCGTGTGAGTATTTCAAATTCAATTGGATAATCCTTTTGATGGGGACCGTCCGCAGTGGAAAATGAAATAACTTTAATTGATAGTGCCTCAAACGTAGGAGAGATGCGACTATCGAATTCACTGACTGTATCCATTAATTGCATATATTCCACTCCTTGTGAAGAAATTGTTCTTATAATAAGGGATGAGTAATAAATGATAGATATTATTAATTATAATACAATTGATTACAAAACGTGGGATATAATGGCTCATCACCAAGAGTAGGGAATGACAACGTATGCCATGTATATAAGTGGAGTGGAGTTGGACACCTATTAGGAAGCATTTTGATTGATCTAATAAAATGAAATAGTGGTAAAGAGGTGAGGGGAATGACAAAACGAAAAAGGCATGTTATAAAACATGACAATATTGTTGTTTTTCCTGGTGCTGTTCAGACATTAATACGTGAAGGACATATGTATGCGGAAAATTATCAATATGAAGAGGCTGTGGCAAGCTTTGAAAAAGCATTTTTATATGAAGATGGAGATGAATTAGCTTTAAGTGCCTATGCTTTCGCTTTATATGAATTAAAGGCATACGATAAAGTCAAAAATGTTTGTGAGCAATTGCTTGCCATGGGAACGACATTGTATGTGGAAGTAATGGAACTGTATGTTACTGTATGTATGCAGCTAAAGGAATTTCATCAAGTAGAGTCGATTATTACGGCATTGATTGAAGAAAATGCACTTCCGTTAGAAAAGCTTGAGAAATTTGAGCGTTTGAGAAGCTTGAATCAAGAAGTAGCTAAGAATCTCCAAAAAAAAGAGGATGCACAGCGATTGTTAGAAGAGCAAGAATACGAACTGTCGAAGTTTAGTGCATTAACACCAAACGAACAATCTATTCGATTGCATCGCTTAATGGATACGAATGTACGACAATTAAAAACAGATTTGAAAGCTATTATTGAAAGTCCAACGATCCATCCATTTATCCAGAGCTTAGCGCTAATACTATTAGTGGAACAAGAAGTATCAATTGAGATTACTGTTTCAAAATTTAACGAAAAAATGATTATTAATCCTATCAATTTAGTACTACCAAATCAGTTGCCTCAGTATGGGGAAGTGAAAAAAATAATTGAAAATAAATTAGAGCAAGACCCATCGACGTTGGAAATGGTACAATATTTAATGGCAAAGCATGCCATTGTGACATATCCGTTTGAATGGCACCCGTTCGAAGCCGATGATATTGCCTATAGTTATATTGACTTTGTACAATCAATGCTCGGGAAAGTGCAGGAAATGGACTATGAAATCATTGACTTTTTACAAATGTTAGAAAAATTAACGGAACTACATGAAGTATGAAATAAGTTGAAACTATACGCATCTATGTTATACTAAAATGGTTGTCAAAATCGTAGTTACGAATGAATTGTCTAACATTTAAACTTGATTATTTATTTGGAGGTATTTATACATGTCAGCAAAATGGGAAAAACAAGAAGGTAATATCGGTACTCTTACAATTGAAGTACCAGCTGCAGAAGTAGACGCAGCAATGGAACAAGCATTCAAAAAAGTTGTAAAACAAATTAACGTACCAGGTTTCCGTAAAGGTAAAATGCCTCGTAAAATGTTTGAGCAACGCTTTGGTATCGAATCTTTATACCAAGACGCTTTAGAAATCATCGTTCCTGATTCTTATGCGAAAGCTATCGATGAAGCTGGAATTATGCCAGTTGATTACCCAGAAATTTCTGGTACTGAAAACTTCGAACATGGTAAAGATTTCACATTTACTGCTCAAGTAACTGTGAAACCAGAGCCAAAACTTGGTGAGTATAAAGGTTTAGAAGTTACGAAACTTCCAGTAGAAGTTACTGATGAAGAAGTAGAAGCACAAATTCAAGACCAATTAGCTCGTAAAGCTGAGCTTGAAATTAAAGAAGACGAAGCAATCGTAGAAGGCGATACAGCAGTGATCGACTTTGAAGGTTTCGTAGGCGAAGAAGCATTTGAAGGTGGTAAAGGTGAAGACTATCCACTAGAAATCGGTTCAGGTTCATTCATTCCTGGCTTTGAAGAGCAACTTGTAGGTATTAAAACTGGCGAATCAAAAGACGTAGTTGTTACTTTCCCAGAAGAATACCATGCAACAGAATTAGCTGGTAAAGAAGCTACTTTCAAAGTAACTGTAAAAGAAGTTAAAACAAAAGTTCTTCCAGAATTAAACGACGAGTTCGCTAAAGAATTAGACCCAGAAGTTGAAGGCGTTGAAGCTTTACGCGCTAAAATTAAAGAGCAAACTGCTACACAAAAACAAGCAGAATCAGATGCAACTCTTCGTGATGAGTTAGTAGAAAAAGCTGCTAAAAATGCAGAATTCGAAGTACCAGCTGGTATGATTAACTCTGAAACTGATCGTATGTTACAAGAATTTGGTCAACGTTTACAAATGCAAGGTATGAACTTAGACCTTTACTATCAATTCTCAGGTCAATCAGAAGAAGATTTACGCGGACAAATGAAAGACGAAGCAGAAAGCCGTGTACGTGTATCTTTAACACTTGAAGCAATTGCTGAAGCTGAAAAAATTGAAGCAACTGAAGCTGATATCGATGCTGAATTAGAAAAAATGACTGCTCAATTCAACATGACTAAAGAGCAAATTACAGGAGCTTTAGGCGGTACAGCGGTTCTTGAAAATGACATTAAAATTCAAAAAACAGTTGAATTTTTAGTAGAAAACGCTAAAATTACTGAATAAGATTTTTTTGTAACTGGATAGATAAATGAAAACAAGGTACGGCATTAAACCGTGCCTTGTTTTATCACATATATTTTTCTTTAGGTTAAGCTAGATTCCCCTTTAGGTTTAGTTCGACATTAGTTAATTATTATTGATGTTACGACTACTTTCACCGCAAAAAGCATTCTCTCAAAGGAAGTACTTTTTTGAAGAAGGAATTAGTAGAGCCTTTACAATTCTCTTATACATAGTATTGTTTGACTTTTCACACGATGCTAAATTTAACTTTTTCAGCGGGTGTCCAAACATCAGTTGAAAGCATTCAGCAGAGCAGAGCTTAGTTTTTTATCTTCATTCAGTGGATGTCCAAACATCCACTGAATGAAGATAAAAAATGTCTGATCTCTTCCAAACGAGAAACAATGCTCTGAAGTTTTAAACTATATAGCAAATACATCCTCTTGCTGAATGAAGTAAGCCTCTGGCGAATGTAAAAGATTTTAAAGAAATGCAAGTTACTCATTAGAGTATCTGTCGCTTGTACTTAAGAGCTTGACGTAAGCTCTCTGATTGCTACGAGTTTCTGAAGAACGAGTGAGTTACACATGCATAGAAATAAAAGGTATAATTGTAAATTCGTCGAGTTAAATAATTGTAGCTTTGCGGTAAATATTAGTGTTTCCGCACTATGCATGTCGTAAATATATTTTAAAATCTCGAACCATAAACGCTGTGGTGTAAATGGGTGCAGACAATTTATTTGATAAAGATTCAATAATCTTGTAAGATTGTTGCTTGAATAGGGGTGAAACATATTGTTCAAATTTAATGATGAAAAAGGAAATTTAAAATGCTCATTCTGTGGAAAGCCACAAGAACAGGTGCGTAAATTAGTTGCAGGTCCTGGTGTTTATATTTGTGATGAATGTATCGAGCTTTGTTCAGAAATCGTTGTAGAAGAGCTGGGCGTTGAAGAGGAAATTGAATTTCAAGATATTCCAAAACCGAAAGAAATCTTAGCGATTTTAAATGAGTATGTAATTGGACAAGAACGTGCTAAAAAAGCTTTAGCAGTTGCGGTTTACAATCACTACAAACGCATTAATACAAATAGTAAAATTGATGATGTAGAATTAGCAAAATCGAACATTGTGTTAATCGGCCCAACTGGTAGCGGTAAAACTTTATTAGCTCAAACATTGGCGCGTATACTAAACGTTCCTTTTGCTATTGCGGATGCTACTTCTCTAACGGAAGCGGGCTATGTAGGTGAGGACGTTGAAAATATTTTATTAAAATTAATTCAATCGGCAGATTACGATATTGAGCGTGCTGAAAAAGGAATCATCTATATTGATGAAATCGATAAAGTTGCACGTAAATCTGAAAATCCATCTATTACGCGTGATGTTTCTGGTGAAGGTGTACAACAAGCCCTTCTTAAAATTTTAGAAGGAACAGTTGCGAGTGTCCCACCACAAGGCGGACGTAAGCATCCTCACCAAGAATTTTTACAAATCGATACTACAAACATCTTATTCATTGTTGGTGGCGCGTTTGATGGAATAGAATCCATTATTAAACGCCGTCAGGGTGAAAAAGTAATTGGCTTTGGTTCAGATCCAAGCAAAATCGATGCGGATGAAGGCTCAATTATGGCAAAGTTGATTCCAGAGGATTTGTTGAAATTTGGTTTAATACCAGAATTCATTGGTCGATTACCAGTACTTGCGAGTCTAGAGCAATTAAACGAGGCTGCGCTTATACAAATTTTAACGGAGCCTAAAAATGCACTTGCCAAGCAATATCAAAAAATGCTTGAACTCGATGGTGTTGAGCTTGAGTTTGATGAAGGTGCCCTTGCTGAAATTGCAAAAGAAGCAATTGAACGTAAAACAGGTGCACGCGGTCTTCGTTCAATTATTGAGTCAACAATGCTTGATGTAATGTACGAATTACCTTCACGTGAAGACGTGAAAAAATGTATCATTACTGCAAAAACAATTACGGATAAAGAAAAACCGAAATTGCTTCTTGAAGATGGCACTGAACTCGATGAAGGTAGCGACACTAAAACTTCAGCATAACGAACAGGCGTTGCTGTCTATTGTTATGAGATAAAGAGTAATTTAGCTGACTTCGATTGTGCAATATTCGCACATATCGACAGTCAGCTTTTTATTCATTCGTACATAAAGCTGACTGTAATTAGATGAAATTTTTGGCTCGCTTGATAAACTAGTGTGAATCGGCTTTTTAGACACATACTAGTAACGCGGGATGTGAACAAGAAAATTTTGACGGAGGTGAATACCCGCATGGTGACAATACAAAAAACAACAAATGTACCATTATTGCCTTTACGTGGACTTTTAGTATACCCGTCGATGGTGTTACATATTGATGTGGGTAGAAATCGTTCTGTAGCAGCGCTAGAACAAGCAATGTTAGAGGACCAATTGATAGTATTGGTAACACAAAAAGAGATGCATGATGAACAGCCTGAAGAGCAAGATTTATATACAATTGGTACGATTGCATATGTCAAACAGATGCTAAAATTACCGAATGGAACACTGCGTATTTTAGTGGAAGGTGTAGCACGTGCTACATGGAGTAACTATCAAGCGTTGGAAAAATATACGGTTGTTGACATCGATGTTAAAGAGGAAACGATCGATAAGGATGTTGAAACACAGGCTTTAATGCGTACGTTGTTAACGTATTTCGAAAAATACGCGAAAGCCTCCAATAAGATAACAACTGAAACCATTAGTACTGTTGCAGATATTGAAGAGCCAGGACGTTTAGCAGACATCATTGCATCACATTTGCCATTTAAGATTGCTGATAAACAAGAAGTATTGGAGATGCTCAATGCCAAGAAACGTTTAGATCATTTAATTATTCGTTTGCATGATGAGCAAGAAGTGCTTGATCTTGAGAAGAAAATTAATTCAAAAGTTAAGCAATCTATGGAACGTACGCAAAAAGAATATTATTTACGTGAACAAATGAAAGCTATTCAAACCGAGCTAGGAGATCGTGAAGGAAAAACTGGTGAAGTAGCTGAATTACGTAAGCGTATTGATGAAATAGGAATGCCTGAATCAACGAAGGAAGCAGTGCTTAAAGAGTTAGATCGCTATGAAAAGTTACCAGCAGCTAGTGCAGAAAGTGGCGTAATCCGAAATTACATTGATTGGATTGTATCACTACCATGGACAAATGCGACTGAGGATCGCATGAATATCGAACATGCAGAGAATATTTTAAATCGTGATCATGACGGATTAGAAAAAGTAAAAGAACGAATATTAGAATATTTAGCTGTACGTCAGTTGAAACAATCGTTACGTGGTCCAATATTATGTTTAGCTGGCCCTCCTGGTGTCGGTAAAACGTCATTAGCTCGATCTATTGCAGAAAGCTTGGATCGCAATTTTTACCGTCTTTCATTAGGTGGGGTACGTGACGAATCAGAAATTCGAGGTCATCGTCGTACGTATGTTGGGGCTATGCCGGGCCGTATTATCCAAGGTATGAAAAAGGCAGGGACGATTAATCCTGTGTTTTTACTAGACGAAATTGATAAAATGTCTAATGATTTCAGGGGTGATCCTGCAGCAGCAATGCTTGAAGTTTTAGATCCAGCCCAAAACAATACATTTAGTGATCATTACATCGAAGAACCTTATGATTTATCAAATGTATTATTTATTGCAACTGCCAATGATTTAAGTTCAATCCCAGGGCCGTTACTAGATCGTATGGAAGTAATTTCAATTGCCGGCTATACAGAAATTGAAAAGGTGCAAATTACGAAAAATCATTTAATACCAAAACAATTAAAAGAGCATGGCTTGAAAAAAACGCAGGTTATCATTAAAGATGAAGCGGTAGTAGATATTATTCGTTATTATACACGTGAAGCAGGTGTCCGAGGACTAGAGCGTCAAATCGCAACTCTATGTCGTAAAATCGCTAAGATTATCGTTTCTGGTGAGAAAAAACGAGTAACCGTTAACTCAAAGTTATTAGAAGAGTTAATTGGCAAACATCGCTTCCGTTATGGACAAGCAGAGAAGGAAAATCAAGTCGGGGTAGCTACTGGGCTTGCTTATACAACTGTGGGTGGTGATACATTACAAATTGAGGTATCATTAACACCTGGTAAAGGAAAATTGCAGCTAACTGGGAAACTAGGCGATGTCATGAAGGAATCTGCTCAAACGGCTTTATCGTATGTTCGTACAAAGATGGAAGAGCTAAAAGTGGATGCAGAATATTTTGAAACACATGATATTCATATTCACGTTCCTGAAGGAGCTGTACCAAAAGATGGACCTTCTGCAGGTATTACAATGGCAACCGCAATTGTTTCCGCAATTTTACTTCGTCCAATACGTCGTGAGGTTGGCATGACGGGTGAGATTACATTACGCGGGCGTGTGTTGCCGATTGGTGGCTTAAAGGAAAAAACACTCAGTGCACATCGAGCAGGCTTAACGACAATTATTTGTCCAAAAGATAATGAGCGAGATATTGAGGATATTCCTGAAAGTGTACGCGAACAACTAACATTTAAACTAGTGTCATCGGCTGACGAAGTATTAGCCTATGCACTGGACGGAGGTTTTTAAGAAAATGAAAGTCCATAATGTCGAAATGGTCATAAGTGCTGTAAGACCGGACCAATATCCAGAAGATGGACTGCCAGAATTTGCACTAGCCGGTCGTTCAAATGTAGGGAAATCTTCCTTCATTAACCGAATGATCGGTCGTAAAGCTTTAGCACGTATTTCTTCTAAGCCCGGAAAAACACAAACACTGAATTTTTACAAAATCGAGGAGCAATTGTTTTTCGTAGATGTTCCGGGCTATGGTTATGCAAAGGTTTCAAAGACTGAGCGTGAAGCATGGGGGAAAATGATTGAGCGCTATCTCACAGGGCGTAATGAATTAAAGGCAGTCGTACAAATTATTGATTTGCGTCATCCCCCTACAGATGATGATTGCATGATGTATGATTTTTTAAAGCATTACAATATTCCTTGTATTGTCATTGCAACAAAGGCAGATAAAATTCCAAAAGGTAAATGGGATAAGCATAAAAAAATCGTGAAAGAAACGTTGGATATGGCGAAAACTGATCCAATTATTGTTTTTTCTTCAGAAAAAGGAATTGGCTTTGAAGAAGCTTGGCGTACGATCGAAAATAAAATGTAATAAAAGAACATCTATTGCGTCTAATATTTAGGACAGTAGATGTTTTTTTGTTTAAAAATGGAGAAAATCGCTTGATGATTGAAACATTTGACCGATAAATCAGATAGGAGGTGGACTATATGGATATCGCGGCTTTATCAATTGCAATGAACCAAACGACTTTAATGCAAAATGTATCGCTAGCTGTAACAAAGCAAGCTATGGATATGCAACAACAAAATTCAGAACAGTTAGTTGAAATGTTAGATGCTCCACATCCGACATCCGGACATACAATTGACATTCAAGTGTAATGGGGGGAAAAGGTAGCTTGAATTTAGAAGCTACCTCTATCTTTATGTCTAATGGTAGCTGTTATAAAGAAAGTACAATGCGCTAAATTGTAACTTTTTGACTAGGAAAAACTACCAATAGTACGATATACTATTTATAAATAACCAAATTTTAAAGGAGGCGGGATTTGTTGAAGAAGGTTTCATACATACTACTGATTTTATTTCTAACGGTTCTCGGATTTTCATCAAGTCAAACAGCTAATGCTGCGCAAATGGTGACTGGGACTTTTGTTGATGTAACATTTTCAGAATATGCAAATTCTAACGGAGTAGTAGAAAAAAAGCTTAGTAAAATTACTTTGCAAAATGATAGCGGTCAGACAATAACATACAATATAAATGATAATGCCCGCTTGTATATTAATAATACAGTAACAACAATTGAAGGCTTTAAGATGGGGATGAAAGTAGAAGCGGATATTTCCCTTCGAAGTGTTGTTGAGCTTCGAGGTACTTCCAATATTACAACAGAAAAAGAAACAGAAAAAGAAACTACACCAGTTGGACAAAATGCTAAAAAAATTGCTGGAGTAGTGACAAGTATTGATCCAAATGGGTTATTCATTACGATGAAGCCAGATATTGGGGGGGAAACAACCTACTATATAAATAAAGATACAAGCTATCAAAAGAACTCTTCGGCTGTAGATATTAGTGCACTGTACGTAGGGGATCGTGTAAAGCTTAATCTTAAAAATCAAAACACATCTATTGTCACAAAAATAGAAATTAGTGAGACAGGTACATTAGTTGAAAACCTTTATAAAGGTGAAATACAAGCAGTTAATGCCAATACAAATAAGTTAACTGTCAAAAATCAAAATGCATTTGTAAATTGGCAATTTGGCTCAAGCACATCAACAGCTTTATCAACGATGGATTTTTCATCAAAGGTACCTATTTATGTTGGAAATACAAAGATTGAAAAAGGTCAGCTGAAAAATTACATTGGTAGTGAAGCATACTATGCGACCGTTAAACAATTCGGTAAAGAAGTCATTGAGAAGATCGTTGTTTTGAAAAATAACGAGCGAACGTATTATGAGCCTATGCTTTCTGTCGATACAGACTATCAATTATTAAAACTTAAATCGGCAGGTACATTGTACTTCCACGATGGAACGATATTAATTCGAAATGGTCGTTTAATCGAGCCTACTGGATTGATGGCTTATGGTACGGCATTTGTTGTTTCAGATGGTGCTGCACGCGATCATTATGCACAAGTTGTACAAGTGACAAGTGATAGCTTTATGTCACCAAACTTAGCAGGTCATGAATTATATTATGGACGTTTATCACAAGCGGACGGCTATTTAATTGAAATTGATGACGCAATGAAGATTGAGTCAAATGTTTTCAAGAAAACAGATCGTACTGTACTATCAGTTAGTAATTCAACGAAGGCAATAGTCGATGATGGCAACAAAATATATAGTGTAGTTCCTGATATTGAGCTTCATTTATCTGAAGGTGAATATGGTTATTTCTATGTGAAAGATGGACATGTACAGGCTCTTCATATTCTTAATAAAGCTAAGCCTGTTGCACCATTGATGTTAACTGGTAAACTACAGTCAGTAAAATCGACTTATCCAGCTACGATTAATGTAAAGAGCGTTAGTCAATGGCAAAATGGCCGTTGGTATGAAGCTGGGGAAATGATGGATATGAACATTAACCAAGCTACGATTATTAAAGCTGGTAAAGTAATTCAGCCATCTGATTTAAAACCATCTGATCGTTTAGTAGTATTATCGGATCGTTTTGTCAAAGCTCATTTTATATTAGTTGATTAAAAAAATAGAATCTGCAAATCTTCTGCAAATAGTATGCTCAATTTTAGCTACGTAAAATGCTTGAGCGTACTTGCAGAAGACGAGCAGATTTTAAACTTGATTTGAATAACATATTTGACAACTTTGTATATGAACTATGCATTTGAATGAAAGAGAGGGGACACAACAACGAATGCGAAAATATTTATCTAAATTAATGTTAGTTGTTCTTGCTTTTGTACTTATTGGAGTTACTAAACCAGTAAATGCATCAGCTGCCACATTAGAAACAACAGGTGCAGTAAAAAATGAATATACATATGAGGAAGCTGTTTTTCTTACAGGAACACCTATTATATTTAAAGGCACTAGTAAAGACATTAAAATCACACAAAAAGAATCTAAAGGAAAGTTAACTGAAACACATAGTTTAAAGTTAACAGCAAGTAACGGTGCTACACTGACAAGAAATATTGCATATGAATCAGATGTAGTGGATCATGCTTCGATTGGTCAAAAGACATCTAATGGTGTAGTGAAAAAATATACAGAGAAAATTGTCGTTGGGAAAACTACATACACATTGGTAGATTACCAATTTTCTCAAGGCACAGTAACGGACAATCGCGCAGCCTCTGATTATTACTCAGGCAATGTAATTTCGAGAAAAACATATGCTTATCAGACTGGGACTGGGAAAAATACAGTCAATAATACTATAACGATTGATACTGATAGTCGTCATGCTGGCTATGAAAACTTCTGGGGAGCAACAGAAACGCAAATTACAGAAGCTGTATATAATTATAGTGATGGAAAGACAAGCCATGTGAAAAATCGTTTATCTACAAGCAAATCACGTGTACTAAACTATGAAGAAAACCTAGGGAGTTTAGGGAGCTTTGACGGTGGTTATGCGGTTGTCAGTGAAAAGGATGTTATTTCTGAATATACGTATGATTTAGGCTCTGGACAAAAAGGTAAAGTTGACTTAGGCAAAGAATATATGCCAACAATTGAACGTTTAATCATTCCAAAGTTCCGTGATTTAACAAATCATTACGCTAAGAATGCTATTGAAAAATTATACTCTTTAGGTATTTACTCTGATGCAAGTAACTTCTTCTCACCAAATACACCAATGAAGAGAATTGATTTTACTACGGCAATTGGTAAGGCAGTTGACTTGCGCGTTATGGAAGATAATAAATCGAAAAAAACAACGGCTACAAGTGTGTTTAAAGATGTGAAACGTTCTACAAAAGATTATGCCTATATTGAATCTGCAGTCAATAAAGGAATTATTAAAGGTGTGACGCCAGAGTATTTTAAACCAGATAATCCAATTACACGTGCCCAAGCCGCTACGATTTTTGTTCGTGCATTAGGGCTTGAAAACAAAGCACCAGACCCAGGTTATGTAACAAAATTTACGGATGATGCGCAAATTCCATCATACGCTAAAGATGGTATTTACATTGCGAATGAATTAGGTTTAATGAATGGTGACCCTGTAACAGGTCGATTTAATCCAAACCAACCGTTAACGCGAGCACAAGCATCTGTAGTGCTGGAACGTTTCTTAAATTATTTAGAAAACGACTTAAAACAAAACTATCGCGATGACATCTTGTTCTTTAACTAAAGAAAGGACTGAAACAAATGACATATGCTAAAAAGGCATTAATATCACTGCTTTGTTTTGTATTAGTCTTAGTGACAGCAACTCCAGCTGTTACTCAGGCAGCTACGACAATTAATGATGTACCAACAAATAGTAGTAAATATAAAGCTATTTCATGGGCAGTTGATAATGATTTACTTTCATTGAATAACGCTAATAATTTTTTACCTAATGAACAGATAACTGAGCGAGAGCTTGTAGTAATGTTTGCAAAGCTTGATAAAAACTATGCACTAACATATAACGACAGTGTAGCCTATAATTTTTATAGTGATTTTTATTTACCGTTTAGTGGTACCTACACTACGGCTAATCGTTCAAAAGCTGTTACACGAGGACAGTTTGCACGTATATATGCTGCATTTAAAGGCTTAGATTTAGATGAGCCTCAGGCAGTTCAATATTTATACACTAACGATATTTCAACAGGAAGCACTGGCAAAAAGACATTTGCCGATTTTAATCCTTCTACAAAGCTAACTCGTGGAGATATTGCTGAATTTTTATACCGCGGTGTGCAAAGCGGCAATTTTGCTGTACAAGGGTTAAAACGTGCTGCAACAGGTCATGATAACGATAAAATTACTTTACCTGCTGGCTTTATGGGCTCAAATAGCGCCGACTTTGAAGTGCCAAAGGATAACTCCGGTGATTTTACTGGACCAAAATATGTTAATAATGCACTACAAAGTATCGAAGTTGAAAAACCAGATTTAATCGCAAATGATCAAGATTCAACGCTAATTACTGTATCTTTAAAGACTTGTAATGGAGATCCAATTCCTGATGATAAGTCTTACACATTCCGTGTAACTTCATCATATGGCGCAAAAATAGTTGACACATCTGGCGAAGCTGTTCGCAATGTACAATCAGACGGCTCAACTGTATCTGCTATTGTTATTGCACCTAAACTAACAAAATCTGTACGTGATACAATTTCGTTTGAACTTATTAACAACACAGACCCTGCTATGAAATGTCTTGTAGGTGAAAAACTAAATGCGCAGGTACGTTACTCACCTCAGCCAGAAATGCGCATTGATTACCAAGTGTATGATCCGGCAAATACTGATGATAATGGAAGTGTAACGCCTCCATATGTACCGTTTGAAAAATTACCGGAGTTCTTTACAGAAAACATCATTAACGTCCATTGGATTGATCCAGAAGAAAAGCTATTTAGTATTGGACAACAAACAAATGTAACGAATGCTTTAGGTCAAGTAGAAAATACTTATTTACAATATGGTGGCAGTGATAAAAAATATCCTGCACTAAGTTATAAAAATGCCATTTTACAATTTGAAAACTACAATATTTCAGTTTGGCTATTTGAAACGATTATTAAACAACGCTTAAAAGATTCTGTTAATGATAAAAAGACGATTGAAATTATGTATATGATTTCAGATGATGGGCGTCCGATTTATCGTATTCAAGGAATTGATGATGCGATTGCCTCACAGGTTGAGAACATTAACCCAGTTGGTTCTATTATTCAACTAATGAAATATATGCCAGAGGAAAAGCAGCTGACGCTAGAACATTATGATAGTGTGATGAAAATTTATGCTATTTATACAAGCTTGAGTAACTATGATCGAACAGTATTATTAAAATACCAAGGTGGTAAATTACTCGGTCAAGTAGAAGCCTATAAAAAACGAGTGGAAGCATTAAAGGAAAGTGCGGATGCGGCGTCAAGACCGTCTGGAAAAGATCGTTATACAAAAGTAATGGTTACATTAGTGAGACCAGGTGGAGAACCTATTACTGACTATCAAGGAACAGTAAAAATTAAATTTAACGGTGTTGAGAAAACAGCTTCATTTGTTACAAATACCTCAGATTATCTAGATAAAACAGGTGGACCTGGAACAGCTGTAGCTTACTTCGACTCAATCATTTATGGAAAATCTAAAGTTGAAGCAACGCTAGTAAATAAAATTGATCCTCGTTATGCAACAATATTGAAGGATCTAAAAGATAAAACAGTTACGAAGGAAATTTTCACTAATCCTTACTTCAGTAAAAATTCGTGTTCATTAGCAACAGAGGTTGCATACGTAGTTGATTACTCTGCTTCTATGAAAGCTAGTGACCAGTCGAATTATCGTGGTAAGAAAATGATTGACGTAATCGAACAACTAAAGGCTAAAAACAATATTGTTATTGAAACTAATACAAAAGCTACTGTACTTGGAGAAGGCAGTACTGAAAATGTATTGAAAAAAGATCTTTATAAAGCATCGAAAGAGAAGGGTGCTACAGATATTTTTGCAGGTGTAGAACTAGCACTGTCTAAATTCTCAAATGATTCGAAGACGTCGAAATCTATCATTGTCGTATCAGATGGTAAGACAAGTAAATCGAAGATGACAAAAGTACTGAACGATGCGAAGAAACAAGGCGTTAAAGTTTATACAGTAAGTATGGGCAAAAAATCACAAGTCAATGATGCGATTTTAACGCAGTTGGCTGCTGAAACTGGTGGCGCTTATTATCACGCGAATGATAATTTACAATTACATCAAGTATTCCAAAAAATTATTGACTCAATTTTATGTAAAACATCTTCTTCAAGTTGCGTAAATCCTGAAGATTTATTTGAAGAAGCGACTGTTACATTACGCAAAGGCAATATTACAATGAATGCTAGAATTGATGGAAATTGTTCAAATGTTGCAAAGGTAAATGTACGTTTCACTTCCATAAGTGGTGATGTGCAATTTGAATTGACGAAGCGTAGTGATAATGTCTATATGCTAACAAAACCAGTTCAAACAATGCAGGACTTCAAAGTGAATGATGAAATTGAATTTGTAGCATATGATAAAGACGGTAAAATCATTGCTATAAAAACTGCGACAATAACAAATTAATAGATAAAAGTTATTTTTAGTGGCTGGGACATAACTGGCCAAAACCTAAAAAGTGCGAGAAATCAATTAAGAAACGTTGATTTCTCGCGCTTTTTTGATGTTAAAATTTAGTGTTGCATGAAGATAGATGTTGATATTGTTCAAAAGTTGGTCGATAAATCGATAAAGTTGGTCGATAAACAATCAAAAGTTCTCGACAAATCTCAAAACTGCAGCTCATTAAAGAGTTCTATTGTTGCCGTTGTGCTCCGCTCCAATTTCGCTGCAGAAAAAAAGCAAAGCGACAGTAACAAATGTTTTATGTAGCGAAAGCGAAGCGGCAGCGGCAAAGCGACCGGTCGGAACGGAAATCAACCACACGTTTTGGGAATGAACCATTAAAATTAATCAATTCTGTCCTTTAAAGACAATGTTCTGAACAAACATTAAATTTGAAACAAGACGTATAATTTGATACACTTAGTTTATAATAATTCTAATGTAGGTGTCGGGTGCAGTTCTTCATGACATGTTCACAAATAATAGATGAACTCTTGTCGAACTGTGCTATAATGAGATTTATGAATTAGAACGTGTGAGGTGTTATTCATGCATGCCATCGTAGTAGGCTTGAATTATAAAACAGCGCCAGTTGAAATTCGTGAAAAGTTATCATTCATAGAGAGTGAACTACCACAGGCAATGGAAGCGCTACAAAAACAAAAAAGTATTTTAGAAAATGTGATTGTTTCGACATGTAACCGCACAGAGATTTATGCAGTAGTTGACCAATTGCATACTGGACGTCATTTTGTAAAACAATTTTTAGCAAATTGGTTCGACCTACCTGTAGAATCATTTTCTTCATATTTAACAATTCGTGAAGAAGATGAGGCAATCGAGCATTTATTTAAAGTGACAGCTGGCATTGATTCGATGGTACTTGGCGAAACTCAAATTTTAGGACAAGTAAAGAAAAGCTTCTTAAGTGGACAAGAGATTGGAACAACAGGAACGGTATACAATCAGCTATTTAAACAAGCGGTGACATTTGCGAAGCGTGCACATAATGAAACGGCTATCGGTGAGAACGCGGTATCAGTCTCTTATGCAGCAGTTGAATTAGCAAAGAAAATATTCGGATCTTTAAAACGTAAACATGTGGCAATTTTAGGTGCAGGAAAAATGGGAGAACTTGCTATTGAGAACCTTTACGGTAGCGGCGTTGGTAAAGTAACTGTTATTAACCGTACGTTCGAAAAAGCAGAAAGTCTAGCAGCTAAATTCCACGGTGAAGCAAAATCAATGAAGGAACTACAATGTTCGTTATTAGAAGCAGATATTTTAATTACCTCTACAGGTGCAACAGATTATGTTATTGACTATGAATTGATGGAATTTGTTGAACGTTTGCGTAAAGGTAAACCATTATTTGTCGTAGATATTGCAGTTCCACGTGATATTGATCCACGTGTTGGAGACTTACCAAACGTTTTCTTATATGATATAGATGATTTACAAGGCATCGTTGAAGCAAACTTAGCTGAGCGTGAACGCGCTGCGGCTGATATTACTTCAATGATTGGCAAAGAGGTTACACAATTTAAAGATTGGGTTGCGACTCTTGGCGTTGTCCCTGTCATCTCGGCTTTACGTAAAAAAGCGAGTCGTATTCAAGAAGAAACAATGATTAGTATCGAAAATAAAATGCCAGATTTAACGGATCGAGAACGTAAAATTTTAAGTAAGCATACAAAGTCTATTATTAATCAATTGTTAAAAGAACCAATTTTACAAGCTAAGGAAATGGCAAATTCATCAAAAGCAAATGAACAGTTACGTTTATTCCAACAAATTTTCGGTATTGAAGATGCTGTGGAAGCTGAAATTAATGCAATGACAAAGCAAGAGCTTGAACGCAAAGAACACTTACAGTCATCACAATCTTCTACTGAACCAAAGTACTCTTTCTAAAGATGTCTAAGTGTTCGTGGTGCAACTTTAGAATTAATAGTTGTTCCTTTGAGTTTTTTCCCGCGAACGAGATTTTCTACTGATATTAATTGAGGCGTTTTCGTATCTGTATGGTAAACTAAGGATACGAAAACGTTTTTTTTTCTAGGCTAAAGTACAGCACTTTAGCACTTTCGATATAAAGAAGGGATGTCTATTGACTGATTTGACAATGACAAGGCTCTACGAAGTGATGATCGTCTTGTATGCGATCAGTCTAGTATTTTACTTTACTGATTACTTTTATAAGCAAGTACGCGCAAGGCGAATTGCTTTTTGGCTTGTTTCATTTGTATGGGTAATTCAAGGTGCCATTATATTATTAACTTTTGTGGAAACGAAGCGTTTTCCGATTTTATCCTTGTCTGAAGGGATTCTCTTTTATTCCTGGCTGCTCGTGACATTATCTATTATTTTGCACTGTATTGCACGAGTTGATCTTCCGGTGTTTATTATTAATATACTAGGGTTTTTGTTCGCTAGTATTTTTACTTTTATGCCGAAACGACCATCGGGAGCAGTAAGCGATACTTTAATTTCGGAAATGCTTTTTATTCATATATCATTTGCGATGTTATCGTATGCAGCATTTACGCTAACTTTTGTTTTTGCGATATTGTATTTAGTATTATATCGTCTGCTCAAAAAGAAAAAATGGTCACATTTATGGACAAGGTTGCCTTCATTACAGCAGACGAGTAGCTGGATGAATGTGTCATTTTTCATTGGTATTCCAGTGCTATTTTTAAGTTTAGTTTTAGGGGTTGAATGGGCACTACTAACGCTAGAAAGTCTTTCGATTTTTGATGCGAAGATTATTGGGTCCTTTATTATTTTAATATTGTATTGCTTTATATTGTATGTGAATCGTAAAAGTAAGCTGACTGGAACAACTTATGCGTGGGTACATATATACGCTTACATATTAGTTGTTGTTAACTTCTTTTTAGGAAGTAGTTTATCGCGATTCCATTTATGGTATTAGAAGAGAGGTTGGAGACTGTTGAGAAAAATTATTGTAGGTTCTAGGAGAAGTAAGCTAGCTTTAACACAAACAAATTGGTTTATCAATGAGTTAAAAGCTGCTGGTGTACCATTTGAATTTGAAGTGAAAGAAATTGTCACGAAAGGCGACCAAATTTTAGACGTGCAGCTATCTAAAGTAGGTGGTAAAGGACTTTTCGTAAAAGAAATTGAACAAGCACTTTACGACAAAGAGATTGACTTTGCTGTTCATTCTATGAAGGACATGCCTGCAATACTGCCTGAAGGATTAGTAATTGGCTGTATTCCGCCACGTGAAGATGCGCGTGATGCATTTATTTCAAAAGGACATGTGAAATTTGCCGATCTTCCAGCAGGAGCTGTTGTTGGGACAAGTTCTCTTCGTCGCAGTGCTCAACTATTAACAGTCCGTCCAGATATAGAAATTAAATGGATTCGTGGAAATGTAGATACACGCTTAGCAAAACTTGAAACAGAAGAATACGATGCAATTATTCTTGCAGCAGCAGGGTTAAAACGCCTTGGCTGGAGCGATGATGTTGTTACTGAGTTTTTACCTGTAGAAGATTGTCTACCAGCAGTAGCACAGGGCTCTTTAGGTATTGAATGCCGTGAAGATGATACGGAGCTATTAGCAGAATTAGGCAAGTTAACAGATAGCATTACATGGCAAGAAGCGCATGCAGAACGTGCTTTCCTAGCGGCTATGGATGGTGGCTGTCAAGTACCTATCGCAGGATACGCAAAGTCTAATGGGGAAGAAATTACACTAACTGGTCTTGTTGCTGCACCAGATGCCTCAGTTGTTTACAAGGAAACAGTAGTAGGTACTGATGCGGATGTGGTTGGGAAAGAGCTTGCTGAGATTTTAACGAAGCAAGGTGCTTTTGAATTAATTCAACGAGTAAAGGCAGAGCAAGATGCAAAATAATTTACCTTTAGAAGGTAAAACGATTATTTTGACAGGTACATCTAAGACGACAACAATTATAGATGACATTACTGCTTTAGGTGGCCAAGCAATAATTACCCCATTGATTGAAACTTGCGAGCTTATCGATAAAAACGATGATGTGCATTTAGAGCTTGCTCGTCAATTTGAATGGCTCATTTTTACGAGTCAAAATGCCGTAGATGCTTTTGCTAGTAAAATGAAACGTTTTAATTTGAGTACAGAGAATTTTCAAGTAAAGATTGCTTCAATTGGAACTAAAACTACTACAGCTTTAGAAAAGCTAGGATTTCATGTGAGCTTTATGCCTTCTATATTTAGTGCAGATGTATTTGTCAAAGAATTTCCTAACGTAGCAGGTAGTAATCCTACTTGTCTATTTATTCGTGGTGAAAAAGCGAAAAAGACATTGAAGGAAGGGCTACCCTTTAATTTGAAGGAATGGACAGTTTATGAAACGATTGAGCGACACGATCAAATACAAGTAATTATTGATTGTATCCGTACGAATAGCGACGTCACAGTGATTTTTGCTAGTCCTTCCGCTGTTGATGTCTATGCAATGGATGTAGCTTCGGTAATTGGTTGGAAGGCAGCACGTGTGGCAGCGATCGGTCATATTACAGAAGCGGCTATTTTAAATCACGGTGCGACTGTGGATGTTATGCCGAGCGTATATACAATGCAAGCAGTCTTCGAGGAAATAACGAAAGTAGGAGAATAAAATGACAAAATTACAATTTCAAAGACATCGTCGTTTGCGTGCAAATGCTGCAATTCGATCAATGGTAAAAGAAACATACTTACACAAAGAGGATTTAATTTATCCAATTTTCGTTATGGAAGGCGAAAATATCAAAAACGAAGTACCTTCTATGCCAGGCGTTTTTCAATTTTCATTAGATAAACTTGAAGCTGAGATTGATGAAGTTGTTGCTTTAGGTATACCTGCTGTTATTTTGTTTGGCTTACCTGCAGAAAAAGATGCAGTCGGAACTGGTGCATTCCATGATCATGGTATTGTGCAAGAAGCAACACGAATTATTAAAGCTCGCTACCCAGAGCTTTTAATCATTGCAGATACATGCTTATGTGAGTTTACAGACCATGGTCATTGTGGCTTAATTGAAGGTGATCAAATTTTAAACGATCCTTCATTAGATGTTTTAGCACGTACAGCAGTATCACAAGCAAAAGCTGGTGCAGATATCATTGCTCCATCTAATATGATGGATGGATTTGTTGCTGCAATTCGTGCAGGCTTAGACGAAGCAGGCTTTGAAAATGTACCGATTATGTCATATGCTGTAAAGTATGCATCTAGCTACTATGGCCCATTCCGAGATGCAGCTGATGGTGCACCTCAATTTGGTGATCGTAAATCATACCAAATGGATCCATCGAATCGTATGGAAGCATTCCGTGAAGCAGAGTCGGATATTGCAGAGGGTGCAGATTTCTTAATTGTTAAGCCAGCTCTAAGCTATTTAGATATAATTCGTGATGTGAAAAATAACTATACATTACCGATTGTTGCATACAACGTTTCTGGTGAATATGCAATGATCAAAGCAGCAGCTATTAATGGCTGGATTGAAGAGAAAAAAGTAGTGCTTGAAACATTACTTGGTATGAAACGAGCAGGCTCTGATTTAATCATTACGTATCATGCTAAAGATGTTGCACGTTGGTTGGAGGAGAAATAAATGGCGCGTTCTTACGAAAAATCAAAACAAGCATATGCTGAAGCAATTAACTTAATGCCAGGAGGCGTAAGTAGCCCAGTACGTGCATTCAAATCCGTAAATATGGATCCAATCTTCATGGAATCTGGTCACGGTGCTATTATTAAAGACATTGATGGCAATGAATATATTGACTATGTATTATCGTGGGGACCTCTAATTCTAGGTCATACGCATCCAGAAGTTGTACAAGCAATTGCAGAAACAGCAGCGAAAGGCTCTTCGTTTGGAGCACCAAGCTACACAGAAAATCGATTAGCCAAATTAGTGTTAGATCGACTACCTGGTATGGAAATGATTCGCTTCGTTTCTTCTGGGACAGAGGCTACAATGTCTGCTTTACGCGTGGCTCGTGGTGTGACAGGGCGCGATAAAATTTTAAAATTTGAGGGCTCATATCACGGTCATGGAGATTCCTTGCTAATCAAGGCTGGCTCTGGGGTAGCTACATTAGGCCTACCTGACAGCCCTGGTGTCCCAGCGGATATTGCACGTAATACATTGACAGTAGCGTACAATGACTTAGAAGGGGCGAAACAAGTTTTCGAAAAGTTTGGTTCAGAACTTGCGGCAGTAATTGTTGAGCCAGTCGCAGGAAATATGGGCGTTGTTCCTCCACAACCAGGCTTCCTACAAGGCTTACGTGAATTAACAAAGGAACATGGAGCACTGTTGATTTTTGATGAAGTTATGACAGGTTTCCGTGTTGACTATGGCTGTGCACAAGGGTATTTTGATGTAACACCAGATATGACAACGTTAGGAAAAGTAATTGGCGGTGGACTTCCTGTTGGCGCATTTGCAGGGAAAAAGGAAATTATGGAGCAGGTAGCACCAGCTGGTCCAATTTATCAAGCTGGTACATTGTCAGGGAATCCATTAGCAATGACAGCTGGCTATGAAACATTATCTCGCCTTGATAATAGCACTTATGAATATTTCAAAAAGCTAGGTGATCAATTAGAGGCTGGTTTCCGAGAAGCAGCCACGAAATACAATATTCCGCATACTGTAAATCGTGCTGGTTCAATGATAGGTTTCTTCTTTACGAATGAAGATGTTATTGATTTTGCTTCAGCAAAAACGTCTGATTTACAATTATTCGCTGAATACTTCCGTCTAATGGCAGAGGAAGGTATTTTCTTACCGCCATCTCAATTTGAAGGTTTATTCATTTCTACTGCACATACGGAGGAGCATATCGCAAAAACGGTTGAAGCCTTCCATAAAGTATTTGCACAATTAGCAAAATAACAAGAGTGAGAAAATACGTTCTTTTTATGAAGTAGTGTAATGCTCAATCAATTAACAAATTAGTAACCACTTCTTATCAATTCTAACATTTGATAAGAAGTGGTTTTTTGTATGCTTTTAAAATTTGCATATGTGGACTTTATTGCGGATAGACGATTCATAAGACATCTAAGGTAAATGTTCGAAATTATAGATATTTTGAGAGATGATATTGAAGCATAGGATTCGTTTACGCAGGCTATCTAATTGTTGATATAGAGAGGTTGAGGAAGCATAACAAAAGGACTTGCATATATGAAAATCAATCATAAAAACAAGCCCTAATCTTATTAAATCTAAGCCCCTGTTAATTGAATTAACGATTGGGATTACGGTCAATAAACTCATCGATTTCATCTGATAACCTAAAAACAAGGTCAAAATAATCACTTTCTGTCATCGAACCTTTATCTCTCCACTTTTGCATTTCTTTATGGTGGAAATCACAAAAATAACCCACTAAATCATGTCTCGAAATTCCTTGTTTTTCTGCCATATCCATAATAGAAAGTCCCTTTTTCCAATATTCTTCATATTCATCGAGACTCATTCCTAAAAAATTGGATATTGCATCATAATCGTATTTGACATGGTAAACTACAGTTCCTTCGTCACTTTCTCCTTGTTCTTGTTCATTTTTTTCTGCATGGACAATTAATGAAAAAAATAGAGCTAAGGTAAAGAAAAGAAGTAATCCTTTAAAAACATACTTCAATATAGAATCTCCTTTTTTCTAATTGTGTCCAAGTTTTTTTATATTATGTCTATTATTTTAAAAAATATAAATTAGCAAGCCTTTCCTGACTCTAAATTTATCCTTCTTTATCGTAAGTGTTCCTTGTAAGATTGAGCTTTGGCATATAAGTACCTCCACCTGCTACCATTTCTTTTGTTTCAACATCATAAATTGCATATCTACCTCTAAATTCTTTTTCTGTATCTTTAAAGGAATAAAAGAAATAAACTTGCCTATCAGGGCTAACGGTCTGATGGTAGTTAATAGCTATATCAGGGTAGGGGCGAAGAATATTTCCATCAAAAGTTATATAATTTAATCCTTCTACCTCTTTAAACAATAGCTTTTTTCTAATATTTACAGATGCATCAGGCATTTCTTTAAAAAGAACAGTATCCAAATGTCTTTGCTGTTGCTTATGTCTTTGATAAAGCTCCTGATGTACAGGATACTTTAGGTCTCTTAATGCCTGGTAAAATTCATCTACAGTTTCATCAAAAACTTTTTCCTTATTTGCAGGATATAAATATTCAATTTTATCTGAGGGTGTAGTTTGTGAATAAACAGGATTTCCTAATATCATGGAAAGACTGAACGAAAATATAAACGTATACAAACTAATTAAGAATAGATTTTTCATGTAAGTTACTCCTTTAAGAAGTAACTTACCCTAAATATTTTTTAACTATCCTGCACACCGTTAGTTAAAAGACTGAATAATCAGTTGTGTGGTAAAATGTAACGCATTTACAAATATTGATGTGGGGTGAATGTGTAAGCTTATAAAGCAAGGTACGATTAGATTGCAGTAGCACATCAACAATAAGTTGTTGTGCTTTTTGATAGAATAATATTTTTATCGAAAATGTATAGGTAATAATCTATAATTAATTAGGGATAAATAGTACAAAAGGAGAAATAAGTAAATGAAGAAGATAGGAATGTACATTGGTATAACAGTTATGGGCATAATAGCTGTATTTGCAGGTAATTTACTTTTTACTGAATACCAATCGTACAAGCTTGAAAAGGAAATAGAGAAATTAGAAAAAGAACAAGAGGAAAAAGAACTGGCAGAAGCAAAGGAACTTGCTTTGAGGAATATTAAGTTTGACAAACCTATAATTATGCAAAATGAAGATAAATGGGAACTTGTAGTTACGAATCAGGGAAATCAAAATATATCTGGTTTCTTCTATGTTAAAATGTATGATGAAGATGGCAAAGAGATTTTGAGAGAATTTGTAAGTATTCCTGCGGGACAACTAAGCCCTTATGGAGAATTTATTTATAAGGGTGAGATTGATAAAGAATATAAAAACAAGGTTCATAATTATAAAATTTTAGATGCTGAACTATATGCTCGTGAATATTAGCCAATTTATTAAAAGAATCTCTTACTTAATATAGATGCATACATAGTTATTCTTGGGAAATTGTTTTTTTGTAGAACATCTCAATGAAGTGGTGTGCTTTTTCTGTTACACATTTTTACTTCGGTTCTTGGAGCTTATTTTACAGCTTATGAACGTTGAATCAAGAGCAGAGGATTTCATTTACACAGGTTGTTTAATTATTGTACAGAGCTATGTATTGAGCTACAAGAGTGATTAAAGGAAGCATAACAAAAGGGCTTGTATGTAATGAATTTTTATCATACGCAAGCCCTAGATTGTTAGAGTTGAAAATTCGATATTGTTTAGAAAATTAAATCTTTGGAATTGCGCCCGAATTATTTTCATAAACAAACTTTGAACAAAGACCCCAATAAGAGGACTCGTAATATTCAGGATATTCAATGAGAAGTTGAGAACGCTCAATCCACAATTTAAGTTCTTTTGATGTGGTTGTATTTTCAATCGTATCTAGTAATTGAAATAGCTTTTGAATTTTTCCACTGTCTCCTACCCGAACCGTATCTCCTGTGAAAACATATAAGGTATTAAGGAAATAAGAAGTATGTTCACATTGCTCATCTTCAACAAATGTACAAATCATCGGTATATTTTCAAATTTATAGATGAAGAGTTCCCAATCTTGCACAGGTTCCATTTCATCACTATATGCCCATTTTTTGATTTCTTTTTGTGTAGGATTCCAAGGGTCTTTAAACATCATTTTGTACTCCTTTAAATTTAAACTAGCATTAATTATCTTCAAAATTATAACATGGAAGATTATTCGTTGGTAGTGGAATGGTAAAAGTGCTATGAATTAGATTAACTGTTACAGCCTACCGAGACGATTATTCAACAAAGAACCGTTTAGGTTAAATATTTGGAATGGAATGATTTAATTCAAGTCTCAATCTATAATGGTTCATTATTCTTATCTGTTCTTCAGTTAGTTTTTCTTTGTCCCAGTACATGTGCATCAAACTGTATTCAAATATTTCTTTTAATTTAATAAATAAAGGAAGTTTATCTAACATTTCTGAGGATAGTTCATTTTCCTCTTGGTATCCTTCGATGATTGCTTTTGTAATACTTCGCCCATATTCAACTATGTTACCTCCACCTACAAACGAATACTCCAACGCACTGTAAATTGGAACTGCTAAATCAAAAATATAAAAATGCTTCTCACAATCTTGAAAATCAACCATCGTCAAATTCGAATCATTATCAACCAAAATGTTTTCTAACCATAAATCGCCGTGTAACAATCCATAATTCGAATTATTTTTTGGTATTTTTTTTATAGATGATAAAACCTCTTTTGCAATATCTCTAATAGCACATTCTTCTTTAGGAATATATTTGAGAAAGGCATATTCTTCGTTATCATGCCAATCGTTGATATATCTAATTGGATGTATTTCTTCAAACTTCTTGGATATACGATGTAATTTACCCATTTGCCTACCTAATTCTTTTAATATTTCTGCATTCCATTCATTTCTTGGTAGATGTACACCAGGAGCCGATTTATAAAGAACAATTAAGACTTCTTTGTTTTCAAGAGTTATCTTTTCTATAGCCTTACCATTAATAGAAGCTATTGTTGGTGATACACCCAACCCTTCTTTAAATAAGAAATTCGTATAATTAACTTCTTCTAATTGTTCATCAAAACTTTTATAGTTTGTAATTCTTGCAAAGTAATCACCATCTTTTGCAATGCACCGAAACATCTCATCTGTTACTGATTCTACTTTAATTAAATCTACTGAATATATTGTGTTAAGTAGTTCAAGTATCTTTTGTACCAAAATTATTCACCCCCTTCTTTAATTCTAATAACCTGCAAAAATCGTTAAGCTAACATATTCTATATTCGGAATAAAAATTTTAATAATCCTGCTCCGTTAGTTGTTGAATAATTGAATAATTAGTTGTTTGGAATAGTGTAACATATTTCCAAATGTTGATGTGAAGATGTGTGTAAGCTTATAAAGTAAGGTGTGATGAGGTTGCGGTAGCGCATCAATAAGCTGACGTGCATTGTTAAGTCCCGCAGAACAGCTCTCAGAGGATTCGAGTATCGGATAGACTTATAACTTGTTTGCGAGGATTACGCTCAGGTCGTATGTGAAGGCATAACAAAAGGACTTGATGTGTAATTTTACTAACAAGCCCTTGATTGATGTAGCTTTGGCTATTGTATTGATTGTCGAAAAGTTGATAAAAGCTCCAAATGATTATTAATTCACCTCTATTTTTTCTGTTTCTTGTTATCAATAATTTTTAACAAAAAGAACAGTAGACTACAAGAAAAAACCATCGACATTATACCTGTAACCATACGCATTACAAAAGTATCATTAGGGAAACGGAATAAAATAAGTCCCAAACAATATATCCACGATATAACTGTAAATAATTTAAATAATATATTCATCATGAAATATTCTCCCTTAAAAGAACTGCTTTTTCCTTACTAACTGAAAATTACGTCTATAGATAATCGTAACACAGTAAAGTTTGAGTTGGTAGATAAATGGTAAATTGTGGCTGATTTATTGGAATCACAAATGATGAAATCAACAAAAGTTTGGCACACTAAGAACAATTGACTTGAGCGTAAACTTCAGTGATTAAGTGGTGCATTTCAATGAGTAGCTATGTAAACTAAAAAAGTAGGGATTTTTTGTAATTAAGAAGCGATATAGGGAGGTAAAAGAATGAGTCTAATAGTGAGAGAAGCATTAGTTTCTGATGCAGAAAAAATGTTGGAAATTCAACTGCAAGTTTTAACAGAACAGAAATATTTATTAACCACACTAGAAGAATTTAATCAAACTGTTGAAGAGCAAGAGAAATGGATTGAACAAAAACAGGTGAATGAACGTGATGTGATTTTCGTTGCTGAATTAGAAGGAGAAATAGTGGGGTGGTTAATGTTTCAATCGCCACCAAGAAAACGAATTTCCCATACAGGATCATTTGGGATGATGGTCGATTCCAACATAAGGGGTCAAGGAATAGGTACTTTATTGTTAACTAAGTTAATTGATTGGGCAACTGTTAATCCATTTATTGAGAAAGTTTGTTTAGGTGTTTTTTCAACAAATGAAAATGCCATTAAACTATATCAGAAAATGGGCTTTCTTGAAGAAGGTCGTAAAGTTAGAGAAGTAAAATTAGACAATGGTGAATACATAGACGACATTTTGATGTATAGATTTGTAAAATAACTAACTATAACGGCGCATTTTGTATGGATTGGATAAATAGATATTAATTGTTTTTAGAGAGCTATAACGGCTCTCTTTTTTAGGCTCTTCACCACTTATATACATAGTAAAATTTAACAAATATCAATCACAACTTTTGGTGATGGGTCTTTTTTATTGTTCTAAGTATTTTACGGACGTATCGGAAGTGCGTGTAATGGGCAATAGGAGCATGGTTACAAACTAGCATGCTAGAAGTATTTTCTGGCATGTTAGTTTTTTGTTGATAAAGTTATACAACATGCCTTTGTCTGCAATGTTTTTTTATTTTTACCCGTTAAAAGTTCATTGGAGTATCAATGAATGAAAATAATCGTTACTACTTGAAAAAAATTTATTAAAATTATAACTTTCAGCATAGCCAAATTGTGGGCGAAATCGTATATAATATAGCTATTCGTAAAAGAAAGTAGTGAATTGATATGGCAACAGGCACACATATGGTCGAAGTACCCGTAGGAATTGAAAATGTATGGGATTTCGTCAGTGATATGGAAAAATGGGCGAAACTTGTCCCAGGTTATAATGCACATGAAATGATTGATGAAAAACATTCAACATGGACGTTTAAAGGCAACGTTGGTGTTCTGAAAAAAACAGTACAAGTAGAGATTACTATTTTAGAATGGGCAGCGCCTTCAAAAGTAACATTCGAATTAAAAGGACTGTCTGATAACTTTTCTGGAAACGGTTATTTCCTTGCGGAAAGCATTGATGCAGAAAATACAAAAATGACAGGCTTCTTAGAAGTAACAGCAGGAGGATTAGCTGGTCCTGTTTTAAATCCAATCTTTAAGCCAATCGTACCAAAAGCAACACAAATGTTAACAGATCGTGTAGCAAATAAAATCAAATTGGTGAATGTATAATTACGCTGTTGAGACAACAGTAAAAAGGCATGCTAGAATTTTCTAGTATGCCTTTTTTAGGCTCTTCACCATAAAGTGGGTTGATTTTCGTTCCTGCCAGGCGCTTTCCTGGGGGCGTCAACTAAGCTTTTGTAAGTAATAAAATGTTAGTTATAAAGAAAGGTAGAAAAAATTTTTTCGTTATCATGTGGTGATTTTATTACGTAACCTATAGCATACTATCCTCCGAAGCTTCATATGATGCAAGGGGAGGGATTATTATCGAACACAAAACGTGGAATATGAGCGAAACTTTTAGTTTTCCTGGTTATGGCTATCCAATAGAAATAGCAGCTGTGCAAATTAAGCCGCGGTGGCAGACAATGCAGCTAGAAGATTCATTACGATTAATGGGTATTTACCACATCACCGCACATGTTCGCTTTGATTTTCGAGACATGCAAGTTTTCACGGGTAATGAAGAATTAGTACAAATCGATACACTTGATATTCAAGGAGATACTGGTTATTTTGAGTATGCAGTTCCTTTAAATGTGGATTTACCAAAAGATTCGACTATTGAAGATTTAATGGTAAAGGACATTAGACCTACATTGACAAATCAAATGTGTCAGCTTGAATGGACGGTTACAAGTATTTTTAATGAGCCTGAGCAAACATTTGAAAAAGCTCATGTTTTAGAAGAACAGTCTGTCACTGCAAATGCCTCAGCTCGAATAGAGAAGGTTACACATGTAGAAGAAACCGCACAAGTAAAACAACCTGCAGCTGTAGTTGCTTCTATACAAGAGGAAAAATCAAAGGCTGTAGCATTTTCAGTACAAAAGGAAAAGTCTGAAGCTGTAGTAGCTTCAGCACAAAAGCCTAACTCAGTTGAGCAAAAAACAGTGTTGAGAGAATCCTCAAGTCATATTGTAGTCCGTGAATCTAGCTCATGGCATGAAGTTCCATCAATGATTTGGGATTTAACAGAAGAATATACACCACTAAAGGTACGTGTTTCAAAGAATATCATTCAATAGTAAATAGCATAGAAGTAGCAGAAGCAATAGGATGATGAAATCGCCGGATGTTGGAATGATGATGACACGTATAAATTGAAAAGCACAAATTGGCACAATAATCGCTCTGCAATAAAAACGAACTTGTCGTAGCCATGGTGGTAAAAGCCAAGGATTATACTTACGGCGTCGTCGCATTTGAATTTTCACTTCCTTTTCTATTTATCTTCATTCAGTAGAAGATTCCTACCTCTGAAGGTGTTAGATGATTGCGGGTGTGGTTCCTTTTCAGTGGGTGTCTAACACCTACTGAAATAGAGGAACTCAGTTTAAGAACGCCACGTCCTGTGGTAATTTCTCTGTATCGAAAGCGTAATGCAAACGTAGCGTCAGCAACAACAAATGTTTTCTGTGCGAAAGCGAAGCGACAGCAACAAATGTTTTCTGTAGCGAAAGCGAAGCGTCAGCTACAATTACACCAAGGAGAAATTGATTTTGAATTACTTCTAAAAAATGACTAAACCACTTGAAAATCTGTACGATTCTGCGGTACAATGTGAAAAAGTCAAATATAGATGCTATGACAGGGAAGAGTAAATTAGTCGTACATTTTAAGAGAGGAAACGGTAGCTGAGAAGTTTCTATATGTACCTAATTGAATGTAGCCCTCGAGCAGCTTTAGTGAACTAACAGTAGTTAAAGCCGGTTAAACACCGTTACCGAATTGAGAGCCAGTAGTAAAAGGCTTAAGCAAGTAGTGTATTCTATTTCTTGATGAAATGTGTGTATAGTGACCGCTTAACTCGCCTCTGCTGGAATTAAAGGTGGTACCGCGAATTTAAACTCCTTCGTCCTTTTTGACGTTAGGAGTTTTTTTTATTTTCATTAAATCTTCTGGTAAATGTGCCTCAGTATGAGACATAAAAACAGAATGATTGGTACGATCTCATACCGATAAAATTAATAAGTCAACAGGAGGAGTCAAAATGACAGAAAACATTTCAATGCCTACAAAATATGATCCACAGTCCATTGAAGCGGGTCGTTATGAATGGTGGTTACAAGGAAAATTTTTCGAGGCGCAGCCTACTAGTGAAAAGGAACCTTATTCAATCGTTATTCCACCACCGAATGTAACAGGTAGACTACATCTTGGCCATGCTTGGGATACAACATTACAAGATATTTTAATTCGTATGAAGCGCATGCAAGGTTATGATGCACTTTGGTTACCAGGAATGGACCATGCAGGTATTGCGACACAAGCAAAAGTAGAAGCCAAACTACGAGAAGATAATATTACACGTTATGATTTAGGTCGTGAAAAATTCCTCGAAAAAACATGGGAATGGAAAGAAGAGTATGCTGGGCATATTCGTGATCAATGGGCGAAGCTTGGTCTTGGATTAGATTATTCTCGCGAGCGTTTCACACTTGATGAAGGTCTTTCTGATGCAGTTAAAACGGTTTTCGTACAATTATATGAAAAAGGCTTAATCTATCGTGGTGAGCGTATTATTAACTGGGACCCTGCTGCAAAAACAGCATTATCAGATATTGAAGTTATTTATCAAGATGTTCAAGGTGCTTTCTATCACATGAAATACCCATTAGCTGATGGCTCAGGATATGTGGAAGTAGCGACTACACGTCCTGAAACAATGCTAGGTGACTCTGGGGTAGCTGTTCACCCGAAAGATGAGCGCTATCAACACCTAATCGGTAAAACAGTGATTTTACCAATTGTTGGTCGTGAAATTCCTATCGTAGCAGATGACTACGTAGATATGGAATTTGGTACTGGGGTTGTAAAAATGACACCAGCACACGATCCTAATGACTTTGAGGTTGGTAACCGCCACAACCTTGAGCGCATTCTTGTTATGAATGAAGATGGTACAATGAACGAGCTTGCTGGCAAGTATAACGGGTTGGATCGCTTTAAATGCCGTAAGCAAATCGTAGCTGATTTACAAGAAGCAGGTGTGCTTATTCGTATTGAAGAACATACACATTCAGTAGGTCACTCTGAACGTTCTGGTGCTGTTGTAGAGCCATATCTTTCAGCACAATGGTTCGTTAAAATGCAACCACTTGCTGATGCTTCACTTACCCTTCAACAAGATGAGGAAGGAAAAGTAAACTTCGTACCGTCTCGTTTTGAAAACACATATTCTCGCTGGATGGAAAATATCCGTGACTGGTGTATCTCTCGTCAGTTATGGTGGGGTCATCAAATTCCTGCTTGGTATCACAATGAAACAGGTGAAATTTACGTAGGAACAGAAGCACCAGCAGATGCAGAAAATTGGACGCAAGATGAAGACGTATTAGATACATGGTTCTCGTCAGCGCTATGGCCATTTTCAACAATGGGTTGGCCAGATGAGACAAATGAAGAATATAAACGTTACTATCCAACAAGTACACTTGTAACTGGCTATGATATTATTTTCTTCTGGGTATCTCGAATGATTTTCCAAGGTCTTGAATTTACAGGTCAGCGCCCATTCAAAGATGTACTAATTCACGGTTTAGTACGTGATGGTGAAGGACGCAAGATGAGTAAATCACTTGGTAATGGCGTAGACCCTATGGACGTTATTGATCAGTATGGTGCCGATTCATTACGTTACTTCTTAGCTACTGGGTCTTCACCTGGTCAAGATTTACGCTATACAACCGAAAAAGTAGAATCCGTATGGAACTTTGCAAATAAGATTTGGAATGCGTCTCGATTCGCTTTAATGAATATGGAAGGTATGACATATGATGAAATCGACTTAACTGGTGAAAAATCAGTTGCCGATAAATGGATTCTAACTCGCTTAAATGAAACAATTGAACGTGTAACATCTCTCGCAGAACGCTACGAGTTTGGCGAAGTTGGCCGCGAACTTTATAATTTCATTTGGGATGATTTCTGTTCTTGGTATATTGAAATGGCTAAATTACCGTTAAATGGTGATGATGAAGCAGCTAAGAAAACGACTCGTTCTATATTAGCTTATGTTTTAGATCAAACGATGCGTCTATTACATCCATTCATGCCGTTCATTACGGAAGAAATCTGGCAGCACTTACCTCATGAAGGTGAATCAATCACAGTGGCAGCATGGCCAACTGTACGCACGGATCTTCATTTTGCAGAGGAAGCAGACAATATGAAGCTCCTAATGGATATTATACGTTCAGTACGTAATATTCGTGCGGAAGTTAATACACCAATGAGCAAAAAAGTGCCGTTATATATTTCAGCGAAGGATGCAGCAACGGTTACAGTACTTAATGCAAATAAAGCATATTTAGAAAAATTCTGTAATCCAGAGTCACTAACAATTGGCGAAGGCTTAGAGGCTCCTGGTCAGTCGATGACAGCAGTAGTAACTGGAGCTGAGCTATTCCTACCACTTGTTGGACTTATTAACTTAGACGAAGAAATTGCTCGTCTTGAAAAAGAATTAGAAAAATGGGCAAAAGAAGTGAAGCTTGTTACTGGTAAGTTATCGAATGAGAAATTCGTATCCAAAGCTCCAGAAGCCTTAGTTAATGCAGAGCGTGAAAAATTAGCCGATTACGAAAGTAAACATGCGGTTGTATTAAAACGTTTAGAAGAACTAAAAAATATGTAAGTTTGAGACAGCGGATGGCGATAAAGTCATCCGTTGTTTTTTTGTTCTAAACTATATAAATTGCCTTCCGAAGACTTTGTAATTGAGCTATTTATTCCTATTTAAGATTTTGTGAATAACATAATTCGTTGTTGAT
>NZ_JARVRU010000153.1:0-50102 GCF_030209535.1 Lysinibacillus sp. fls2-241-R2A-57 | reverse complement strand
TCTATCCGTCGCCCTTGCAATTCTATCCGTCGCCCTTGCAATTCTATCCGTCGCCCTTGCAATTCTATCCGTCGCCTCAGCTTCTTTCCGTCGTCCTTGCAGTTCTATCCGTCGCTTTGGCGGTTCTATCCACGATTTTGGCTGTTCTATCCACGTCTTTGCAGTTCTATCCGTCGCTTTGGCCGTTCTATCCACGACCTTGACGAAGCTATCCGTCACTTCGACCGTTCTCTCCGTCGCCCCTGCAGCTCTTTCTGCCGCTTCAACCGCTCTAGCTATCTAAGACACAAAAAACCCCCGGCACATTGTCGTGCCGGGGGCTGGAAAGATTTTTATTACATTTTTTCTGGTGCAGATACGCCGATTATGCGTAGTGCGTTGGCAATTGTTGTACGCACAGCAGTAATAAGGGCTAAACGAGCTTCTGTTAGCTCTTTATTTGAAGCATCTAACACTTTTTCAGCGTTATAGAAGCTGTGGAATGCGGCTGCTGTTTCTTGAATATAGTTGGCGATACGGTGTGGTGTACGGTGCTTCGCAGCATCTGCTACCATTTTCGGGAAGTCGCCCACTTTTTTCAGTAAATCAATTTCTTTTTCAGCAACTAACAAGCTTAAATTGTCTGTTGTTGCAGCAAAGCCTTGCTCATTTGCTGAACGTAAAATAGATGAAATACGTGCATGTGCATATTGTGCATAATACACTGGGTTTTCATTTGATTGAGATACGGCAAGGTCAAGGTCAAAGTCCATATGAGAATCGCCTGCAGTTTTCACGAAGAAATAACGTACTGCGTCTAAGCCAACCTCTTCTACAAGCTCACGCATTGTAACAGCGTTCCCTGTACGTTTAGACATTTTGAATTTTTCACCGTTTTTATAAAGCTGAACCATTTGGATAATCTCTACTTCAAGCGTATCACGGTCATAGCCAAGCGCCTGAATAGCAGCTTTCATACGTGGAATATAGCCGTGGTGGTCAGCGCCCCAAATATTAATTAATTTATCGAAGCCACGTACAATTTTATCCTCATGGTATGCGATATCCGGAGTTAAATATGTGAAAGAGCCATCATTTTTAATTAACACGCGGTCTTTATCGTCACCAAATGTTGTCGAACGGAACCAAGTAGCACCGTCTTCTTCAAATACATGACCATTCGCTTTTAGTTTATCTAATGCAACTTCAATTTTGCCGTTTTCATATAGTGAAGTTTCAGAATACCATACATTAAAGTTTACGCGGAAGTTAGCAAGGTCTGTTTTTAACTTGTCTAATTCTAACGCTAAACCATGCTGACGGAAGAATGCAAAACGTTCTTCATCAGTTTTAGATAAAATTGCATCGCCATGCTCGCTAGCTAGTTTTCCAGCGATTTCAATAATATCTGGACCGTGGTAGCCATCCTCTGGCATTTCAGCTTCTAATCCTAAAGCTTGCTTATAACGCGCTTCTAGTGAATAAGCTAAGTTATTAATTTGGTTACCCGCATCGTTAATATAGTACTCACGAGATACATTGTAGCCTGCCATATCTAACACATTACATAAAGAATCCCCTACAGAAGCTCCACGTGCATGACCTAAATGTAGATCGCCAGTTGGATTTGCAGATACGAATTCAACTTGAACTTTTTCTCCTGCACCAGCATTAGAACGACCATAATCAGCACCTTGCTCAAGTACTGCTTTTACTACGTCTGTTAAGAAATCTTTACGTACAGTAATATTCATAAAGCCAGGACCAGCAATATCGATTTTCTCAATAACTGTACCTGCTGTTTCAAGATTTTCTAAAATGGCTTCAGCAATGGCACGAGGTGGTTTTTTTGCTAATTTCGTTAATTGCATAGCGATATTTGTCGCATAGTCTCCATTTGCTTTATCCTTCGGTGTTTCAAGGTGAATATTTAACTCTGTGCCAGCCTCTACTAAGCCAGCTTTTTCAACAGCCTGCGCAATTGCATCTTTAATGGCTTGTTGTACTTGTTCTACTGCGTTCATCATTGTACCTCCGTAAATGTAATGTCTAATGTATAGTTGCCAACGGATTGCCCACCCATTAGTAAATCATACTGTACATGGAAATCTCCGCTTATTGCCTGTTTTGTAAACGTCATTTTTTTCGTGTCTATGACAAGTGGCATTGAACCAAACTCACTTTCATAATGACCCATTTGTTGTTCAATTATGTTAAGTGGTAGTCGCATTTTTACTGCTCCATTACGCATAATTAATGCCTGTTCATTGCCTAGCTTCATAGTTGTGCGGATGGTTTTATCCTCCTGCACCTCTTCATATTTCAAATACATGCTTCCTGCTTTTTCAAGTAGCTGCCCTGTCAGCAACATTTCATAACTTTCGGACTCCCCATCGATCGGACGAATCGTAGAAATGAGCTTAATGTTCACCTGCGATCTTGCTTCGTTGGCCATTATGGACGCTCCCTTTTATTGTTTTTACTATAACCTTTTTATTATATATTAGGAATGACGCAAAATACAACATGCATGTGTTAGGAAGTCCGTTAAATCAGCGTTTGAGATATTATTTTCTGTTGTCTATTCCGCGCAAGTCAATGCATTAACAAGTATGTTTTTGGGGCTAAATGTACAGGAATGTATGAGTACGTTATGTTTCAATCTTTTTTGTTTAAATATATATAACGACAACTAAATATTGAAATGAAAAGTCTGTATCTTTAATTACCAAGTAATTGTCGATACAGGCTCTGTTTTATTGGCTCAGTTCGCAAAGATTGTTGTTAACAGAACCTTTCTTTTATACAAATATGAACATTAGCACTTTGTAGGGATTAATAAAGAAAATATAAAACAAGTTACTCTAATATGTTATTGCTTCTTTTTGTTTAGTTCTTTAATTCCATTCTTATCTTTTTCAACGCTAATTCAGCTGCCATTTTCCCGTTATATTGCCCGTGTTCTTTAACCCAATCTAATTTTTCCCTAGCAGGCACGTATCTATGGAAACCTAGAATTTCAGCAGCTCTCTCTTGTATCCACATATCCGAGTCTTCCAATAAGGGAATTATTTCATGCAATTGCGTGTAAGGAGTTAAAGACATAATTGAAAACAAATATTGAGTTCTTTTTTCATCATCTAATTCAGGGTTTTTAAGAAGGTTCGTCAATTCTTTAATGGCTTGTACATCTTGCTTTAGTTGCAGTTCATCAGTATGCTCTTTGGACCGAGGGTAATATTTTGGAAGTTCATACCAATCACTTTCAGGATTTTCTAATAGGATTTTTATTAACGTTTGTACATTAGGATATACTGGAGACAAGTCTATTTCCTCATGGTTTATAAAGCAAACTCTGCCTGTTAGTGACCCGAACATGTAAACACCCACATAATTGGAATTATCATCTGTCCATAATGGAAAAACCTCTGAAATATTAACTTCTTCATTTAGGTATGAATACACTTCTGTTGCTTCTTCAAAAGATAATAAACGTATTAAAAAATCATTCTTGTGCTTCAAATAGATTGAATTGTCGAAAGCATTCATTATTTCTTGAGGTAATGATATGTTTAAAAAAGTTGAAATTTGATTAAATAAATTGTCCATTATGTATCCTCCATTCATCGTATTTACAACTAACTCGAAATTTGAGCCTCTTCATATAATCTGTTTGAATCAACAGAGGCTTTAATGGTATGACTCCAAAACAAATCATTTTATCTTCATAAATAACAACGAATGTTTCTTTAAATTCTTTTTCGTCATCAATAATTCCATATACCATTTTGAAATAATCTGCAGGTCTATAAAGTGGATTATAATTATTAGTGTTACTGGCAGTTGCTAGATTGTTAGAAGCCTCTACCACTTCTTAAAACACTCCCTAATACACATATAATAAGTATAATATACAAATATTAACTTTTGAAGTTTCGATTAAATGAACCTACGTCAAATGGATGAAAATTCAGGAACGCTTAGCCACCTCAACCACTTTGAATTTCTGCTTCATAAGCAGTTGCAACAAGTTTGCAAGGCTATCTCCTTAAGAATTAGTCCCAATTTCAACCCCAACTACATTTAAGCTTTGACTCAAAACTATCAACCATTCTTGCTCCATCTCGACAATAAACCGTGTGGACCATCTGAGGCGTTTTACCCCGTCTTTCAGCAAATATTTTTTCAAGGTTGAAGTAAGTATTCTATAGTGTTGCGGCCATAATCCAGTCATTTTATTCATTGACACAAATTGCCTGTAAATCTACAGTTATATTATAACGCCAGAATTTTCAATTATTTTACTAAAGTGAGGGTTGCTGTATGTTAACACTTGAACAAATCTTTACTGCTAAACAAAGAATTTCTTCTTATGTATATGAAACACCTATTATTCGGTTAAATGGTCTCGATGAACTTTTAGGATGTCATGTCTACATAAAAGCCGAGAATATGCAAAAAACAAACTCTTTCAAACTGCGTGGGGCTCTTAATAAAATGCTATCCATGCCTTTAGAACAATTGCGAAAAGGCGTAGTTACCGCTTCCTCGGGTAATCATGGCAAAGGCGTTGCCTACGCGGCCAAGCTCTTAAATGTTAAGGCAACCATTGTCCTACCGGATTCAGCTCCTACAGTTAAGGTAGAAGGAATACGTACTTTGGGAGCGGAGGTTGTACAATGTAAGCTTGCAGAACGACATGTTGTAACAGAAAAGCTCAGTCGTGACCATGGTTATTGCATTATACATCCTTATGATGATTACGATATCATGGCAGGACAAGGAACAGCAGGTTTAGAAATATTTGCACAGCTTCCTGATGTTAATACCATAGTTGTTCCTATTGGTGGCGGTGGATTAATTAGTGGAATTGCTACTGCTGTAAAATCTCTGGCCCCTCCTATCAAAATAATTGGCGTGGAGCCTGCCGTTGTTTCGCGTTATGCCAAAAGCTTAGAAGCTGCCGAAAGATTGCTTTTAGAGGAACAAAAATCTTTGGCAGATGCCCTATTAACTTTACAGCCGGGAGAACGAAACTTTCCAATTGTTCAGCAGCTTGTCGATGAGGTTGTAAGTGTGGATGAAGCATCGATCCAACGTGGAATGAAAACCTTACTCACCGAGGGTAAATTTATCGCAGAACCTTCCTCCTCAATCGGTATTGGAGCTGCCCTTCAAGGACTTTTACCTATTCATCAAAATGAAAAAGTATGTTTCCTCATTTCAGGAGGTAATGTTGGATTAGAGGCTTTGACTTAAGGAAACTAGCAAAAAAAGCATCGACTCAAATAAATGAGTAGATGCTTTTTTTGACATGTCGTGTTTAAACGTAACTTTCAGTATTCCCTAATTTTGTAACATCATTCTTAGGAAATAAAGCTCTCCAGAAATAAATTGCGAGACCAATTAACACTAGACCATGAAAGATATAAAGAGAAGTAGCAAGAACTGTTGGCTCACTTTGATCAGTCAAGAAAGCAATAAAATCGTGCGAAGCGTGCCAGACAATCGGGAAAATAATACTTTTTGTCTTTAGAACAATTTCTGCACAAACTAACCCAAAGAGGCATGCAAAAGCTACTTGTAGTAATGTCAATAAAAAATCATGACCGGCAAGTAAATTTTCAAGATGTCCAATTCCAAACAAAATAGAGGAGCCGATAATAGCCGTTTTAAGCCCTTTCTCTGATAAATATTTAAAAATTAGGCCACGGAAAATAAACTCTTCATAAAGACCAACTGCAATAACAAATAAAAACAAAATAAATACATACTGCGCAGAAAAACCCTCTTTATATGTAATACCATTAAAGAAAGCAATCAGCTCAGAAATAACGATCACAGCCATCCACGCCTCGGCTTTAAACCTTCTAAATCCAAAATCCTGTAAAGAGAATTTACTTTTTTTCATGATCCAAAGAGTAAATATTACTCCAACTGCAAAGGCAATAAATTGAATCAAAGTTATAGAGCTTAAGCTACTTATATTTTTGACAGCTATAATTGCACCAGCTATGAAAGGAAAAACAAGTGCAAACAAAGTAAATAGTATCGATAAAAGAATAGGTGAATTTTTCATTTTCATTTATTTCCTCCATCCAATAATTTTAGTTTAACGCCTTCAAAAACATCTTTTAAAATACCCTCAATTTCCGAGCTGTCTAAATCGCAAGTATTCGTCGCACACATTGTCGCAATACCGTGCGTAGTTAACCATATATCGATAAATAGAGATTTAGCAGAGGTTTGAGTTAATCCTGTGTTTTTTGAAATAAGTGCTATAATACCTTGATTCTCTATATCATTTATTAATTCCGAAAAACTTGAAATCTTATATTTATTGGATAGAAATAATAGCTCAAAAAACTTTTTTTCTTCTCGAGCAAAGTTAATATAAGCTAACCCCATTCCTAAAAAAGAACTTTCTTGCAAGCCCTGAAACATTCTTTCATTATAAAGATTGCTAGCCCGTTCATATATTGCGTACTTTAAATCGTCCATACTCGTGAATAATCGAAATATAGGTTTTGTCGAACAACCTAACTCTTTTGCTAAATCTCGTGCATTGACACTATCAATCCCACTCTTTCTAGCCATTTCAAAAGCACAATCCAATAAAATTTCCTCTGTAAACTGCTCTTTCGGTGCCAAATAATTTTCCTCCTTCCGATAGGTAACATCCGTTACCTATAATGTAGCAATATTTTCCTTGCTATGTCAATAAGTTATTTGATTCTAATCAAAAGATCCCCCAAGAAATGAAAAAAAGCTCACTTTGTAAATGAGCTTTTTTCCCCAAGAAAGTCCGTTAATTCCAAATATCTATTGATGCCTGGAATGATTATGTAAGTCAAATTTCAAAAGCAGGCGGGGCTAAAAGTAATCTCATTATACCTTCCCACTTTTAGCCCCACATTATAAAATAAATTATTTTACCTTGCCCAGTACCATTTCTCTTAGTGTTATCCGAGAAATATCACCAATCCATATTTTTCTTTATTCCAAATTTAGCAAATCAGCAATTATTTCTGCACTTCCTGGTGAAAACATAAATATTGAGAATGAAATACATAATAATCCTACAAACACAATACCAATTTTCTTAATGAACAAAGATTGCTTTTTCATATATAGTCCTTTAAATATCAAAAACAACCCTACAAATAGGATTAAGAAATACCAAACTCCCATTAGTTCACCCCTTTTACAAAGTAGACGTTCAAAGTTAAGGAAAGTTCACCCATCTTAATAAATTTATGTATATGAAAAAGGTTGAATTAATATCGTTAAATAATGTACCCATCTATTAGCTCTTTTAAAGTTGTCTAAAAACATCACTGACAATTTAAATCATCCAATGACCTCGTTATGGCTTTCTTGTTTAATTTGATCGATTCTATTTTTTCCCCATTCGTACATCATCTCAACGATTGGTAATAATGTCATCCCTAGTTCTGTCATTGAATATTCGACTTTCGGAGGAACTTCTGGAAACACTTCTCTATGAACAATTCCATCATCCATCAGTTCACGTAATTGGTTTGTTAATATCTTATGAGATATTTTCGGAAAAAGTCTTTGAAGTTCACTGAAGCGATGTGGTCCTTCTACACCTAAATGCCACAAAATAACAACCTTCCATTTCCCACTAATAATTGATAAGGTAAGTTCTTTTTCGCAATGATAATCATTATTTAATATTCTCTCTTTGATCTCTTCTCTTAATTTATCCGACATAGAGCTAACTCCCTTTCATATACATAAGTAACCTTTTGGTAACCTCCGCACAAAAAAGTGCACTCTTCACAATATAGAAAATCATAGTAGAATGAGGTTAGTCTTAAAGACAAATCTTAATCTTTTTTTTCGTCTAAATAAAACGATCTTATCTAAAGGAGAGAAAAACATGCAAGCAATCGCAGGTAAAGTGGCGTTAATTACAGGAGCAGGACGTGGAATTGGACGCGCAACAGCAGTAGCTTTTGCGCAAGAAGGTATTCACGTAGGTCTTGTTGGACGTACGCTTGAAAATTTACAAAAAGTAGCAGAGGAACTTAAACAGTATGATGTGAAGGTAGCCATCGCTGCGGCAAATGTAGCGGATTTAGACTCTATTACTAAAGCCGTTGAATCTATTCGCGGTGAGCTTGGCGCCATCGATATTTTAGTAAACAATGCTGGCATTTCAAAATTCGGTGGCTTCATGGACTTAACACCTGAAGAATGGACAAATATTATCGATGTCAACGTAAAAGGTGTGTACTACACAACACGCGCTGTATTACCGGAGATGATCGAGCGCAACACAGGAGACATCATTAATATTTCCTCAACAGCTGGTCAAAAAGGTGCACCAATTACAAGTGCATACTCGGCTTCAAAAGCTGCAGTTATCGGACTAAGTGAGTCATTAATGCTTGAAGTACGTAAGAAAAATATTCGCGTTACAACATTAACGCCAAGTACAGTTGCTACAGATATGGCTGTTGAGCTAGACCTAACAGACGGCAATCCAGAAAAAGTGATGCAAGCAGAGGATCTAGCAGATTTAATGGTTGCACAACTAAAACTTCACCCACGTGTTGTCTTAAAACATGCTGGACTTTGGTCAACGAACCCTTAGTAGAACTCTTTGAAATATCAAGGCGCTATCCGATGTATTTGGGATGGCGTCTTCCTTTTTTTTAGAATCAAGCGCTAACGGGGTACTACCAACCCGTCTATCACATGAACAACATCACTCTAAAAGCTTGATAAGACCTTTTATCATCTTCTCTAAGCAAAAAAGTGGGGCTAGCTCATAGCTAAACCCCACTCCAACCGCTTCATATTAACATTTTGAAGTCTCTTACCCAACCCAAAATCATTTCTCTTAGCAATTTAGAAGCTGTGTTTTCGACTGACGTTTCACTTTCGTCGCAGAATGCACTAGTTAATGTTTCTAGCTTTATTTTACCCAGCCTAATATGGGATGGTTGCATACTATATCTAACAAAAACCTATAAGTATTGATATACCAATACACAAATGTATTTCATGAAATTTTAAACTACGCAAGATAAGGCATAAAACAACTTTAATTTGGGGCTAGTTGGGGCTAATGTGGGGCTGAATGGGACTAATAAAATGGTGAGCGTGTGTACAGGAATGTGTGAGTAAAAAAAGATTGGGGCTAACCGCTTCAATCTTTTTTATTTTTAGTTCTTCCATTCGATTTTCTATATAAGCTTTTACGCTATCATTTGCTATCGATCGTGCAGAGTTAGCTCGAGAACCCCTTTCGTTATAACCAGCTTTAATATAAGCTTCAGTAGCATTCCCTAACTCAATGTAATAGTCAGCAAAAGCTTGCTGTTTCGGTGTTAATTTCTTTACTTTCCCAATGGCATCATCTCATTATGCTAGTTGATTTGTAAAATAAAAAAGACTCCCTTTTTAGGAATTCTCATTAATTTCATTATTCACTATTTTACTTAATTCTGGACCATCAATAATTTTTTCTAGTATTAAGTAATCTGTATCAAACCACCAAGTACACTCAACAAACCAGAAAAAGAAATTAGATCGTCTAGTATGATAGTTATACTCATTAGCACATAAATTCAAATACTCTTGATCTAAGTGAAGACCGTGAAAATCTTTTGCTACTTCATTATAATCAGATTTATAGAAAGACTTAAAATGCTGCTCATCACTAAAATCATTTATACTAAATATCTTCACATCATCTTTTACTGTATATAAATAACCTTGATAAACATGAATATATGGTTTATATACTTTTTTTTGAAGCCAATCACTTCCATACTCTTCGTTATAAGATGAAGTCCAAAATCCACCTATCCTGTCGCCACCGAGAACAGGTTCTTCATAATATTTTTTTACTTTACTAAAATCTACAGTGTCACCATCAAGTCTGACATGTAATTGTTTTTGCATTATTTCACCCCCCTATCCATCATAGAATAAAGGCGTATACAAAACTTCAATAATTTTTTGACCTCAAAAGCAAGTACCGACGAATCGAAGGGGGAAACTCTGCTCGATCCTCGCTTTTTATAGCAAAATAAAAACACCCCGAAGGATGTTGAGTCAATTATTGAATTTTTGGGCTATTTCAATTAATACCTGTTTTAATTCTTTTTGGACGTGCATTAATTTTAATACCATAAAATTCACTACATTACCATCAGCAGAAATATCACCTTGTTTAATCACGGATAACCACTTTCTGAGAACGGTAATTAACAACTTGTGTTCATTCTTAATTACAATAGGTGGATTAATTGCTTCGATTGAAACTAAAGCAGTTTCATACCTTTGTAATTTATCGTTAATTGGTTCTTTATTTGTGGGTTCTATACCATAACTTACATCAACTATTAAATCACGAATCGGTTCTAATAGTTTTGCATAATTAGAATATTCATAATTCATTTTCTCACCTCTACATAATAATAATGCAGAAAATGAAATTAAGTAATACATATTTTTATATGCTCTCAAAACCACACCAAGCTCTGCCCTCTCATTACAAAGTGTTTTAGCTGTTTGATACAGTTTCAACCATAATAAAAAGCCTTACCGTGCTAGGTGTAAGGCTCGTCTACTGCGGTGAAATATTTAATTGTCGATAGCTCTTTTTATGATTAAACATAGAGATTAATATTTAGACATATACTTAAGGTATGTGGTAAACTGCTGTTTGTGCATTAATGGGCATGAATCAATTCGGCTGTAGCGTCTGCCAACGCTACGGCTTTTTCTTTTCCTTCGAAACTTCTTTCAATCACCTTGCCAATAATCTTCACCTGATGTTTTCGCACTACCCGGATATGTTCACCCAAAAGCATAATTTGATTCCCAAAGCGGGTAAAGGTACTAACAAAACACACCCCAGCCGCTTCAAATACTGCTAAATCCTTTCCGTTGCTTCGAGGCTGTTCAACTGTTGAAACTAGCACCTCGTCACCCTCTAATAGCCCTAAATAATTATTGTCATTCGATATTTCTAATTTGAATTCGCTCATTACACATACTCCCCCCTTTTTCTAGTGTTTTCTTTCCTAATAAAATTCCTTCTATATCATTGATGGTACCCAACGAGCCATTATCATAGGCAACTTCTTCATAAACTTCTATTAATGCATTGTGTGCTTCCCGATATGCTATCACTTTGCTAATTTCCTCTTCTAACCCATTATTAACTAATACTTCGGTTATAGCGTTATAAGCTGCTGCTTTTTGTTTTATCAACTCAGTAACTTCGATTAAGCCTTTTCTTCTATAGTCTATTTCAAAAAGATTAGCTGCATATTTCACCGTGTATACCAGAACACCGTCCTCTTCAAACATAAAGCGTTTATAGGCCTCTAAAGATATAGTAGCTTCACGTTCACTCTTAACTTTTTCTTTCCATTCATGTAGTACAATATCTCCCGTTTTGTATATAAGTTGCAAAGTTAAAATACCTGCTATGTAATCACTACAAATCAAGTAACTATCACTATAATATTTACTTTTCACGCCTCTCACCCAATCTCTGTATTTGTTTTCAAAGCAACCTTTTCGAAAGCTCAAATTTACTAAAGTTAAAATCTATCTTTTCCACCATTATGACCAAAAAACTAAGAATCTATTACATGAGATTAAAATATATTTCTTATATATGCCTCCCTTTATTTTCATAGATGACTTCTTTTTGAGGTCCGAAATAACAAGCCATTCTTTTCCATCCAATTTTACTTTCTAACGCGCTTTTTATACGCAATCTGTTATTACAGTAATCCGCTGGTCATACAGATAAACCTCAATTGCATTGATAGCCGCTACTAACGCATTCAACTCTGTCAGCAATCACTATCCTTCGTTTCTTTCCATTCAGCTCCAGCTGCATAGAATTGTTCTTTAAGATAATCGAGTGTGTTTTGTAAACGCATATCGCTTCTCCTCTCCTCTTAGTCACTTATTAATTCGGTGTGTGAGCAACTTCATATAGCCTTTTAGCATGGCTCGTGTTATTTTCTGGCTTTCTTGCGTTGTTAGTACCTTCATACATTCACCTACCTTTATGTTGCATGTCGGCTATTTCTAGTCCATTCACCGACTGGCTGTTGATAGCCCTTCAAAACACAAACTAAAAGTTCAACTTCACGAACTTATAATACATATTATCAAACCAACAGTCAACACATTAATGAATTAAAAGTTTATTTTTATGAACTTTTAATATATAATAGTAAATGAATGGAGGTGCTTTCTATGTCATTTGATTACAAACCATTTTTTAAAACACTTATTGACAAAGAAGTGTCAAGGGAACAAATAAAAAAAGATTTACAGCTTTCCCCTGCTACTATGGCTAAACTTGCTAAAGGTGAAAACATATCTATGTCCGTATTAGATAAACTATGCGAATATTTAGATTGCGAAATAGAGGATATTATTTCGCATGTGAAGGTATCTGAATAACAACACAAAAAGCATCTACTTTCCTGAAGTGGATGCTTTTGTATGTATACGGTTATAAGTTATCACTTTATCTCAGAAATCGATGAAAGTTATATTTGATTTATTTTTCTGTTGCAACCGATGCAATATATGGTAAGTTACGATATTTTTCAGCAAAGTCAATACCATAGCCAACGATAAATTCATCTGGAATTTGGAAGCCAACGTATTCAGCTTTTAAGTCAACTTTACGGCGCTCTGGTTTATCAAGTAATGTACAGAGTTTCAGTGCTTTTGGCTTATGCATTAAGAAGTGGTCTTTTAAGAAGTGAAGTGTTAAGCCGGAATCAATAATGTCTTCTACGACAATTACGTTTTTGTCTGTAATATTGACATCGATATCTTTTAATAACTTCACTTTTCCTGTTGTTTCCGTTTGGTTGCCGTAACTAGACGCAGAGATAAAGTCGATTGTTACTTCATTTTTTATGTGACGAATTAAATCAGCAGCAAAAACGAAAGAACCTTTTAATACCGCAATTATTACGATTTCTTCGCTTTCAAAGTCGCGTTCAATTTGTAGTGCTAGTTCTTTTACTTTTGCTTGTAAAGATTCTGCAGAGATTAAAGTTTCTTTTATTATAATGTTCATTATAATCCTCCAATGTTGAAAATTTGTGAACATTTCGACTGTAAAGGGTTAAGAGAGAAAAGTCAAAAAGGATGGCAGTTTACAGTTCTCGCAATCATCTGAATTATCAAACATTTTACAAAGGAAATCACCATTTAAAAGCCGTATTTGTAGGGCTAATAGTAAGACTGATGGGCGTTTAAATAAGAAATCAACTAAATTCATCATCTGTGGAGGACAAAGTACGGTGAGAGCGTCCTGTGCCTTTCTATAACTAGCTTAATGACCGTGATAGTCTTCCGCAATCTATAAATAGTAAACCAGGTAATTTAGTAAATTGACCGGAATGATAATCGCTATGAACTATAGGAGATGTTTAAAGGGGGAGAATCACATTTATATTCATAGCGATTCCCCCTTTACAAATTTTAGTGTTTACTTAATTTGTTTAATTTAAACAATAAATAATTTTAAAAGTAGATATGTAAATAACTCGAGATACAAAATAATAATCCAAAAAATGTGCAGTATAGTATTAGCTTGATTGTTTCAAAAAATCTTAGGAAGGAGGAATCGCTACTTTACTATCTAACAAATTGGCAGATGTCATGAGGCGTCCAACAATATATTGACTCTTTGTTGTATCCGCGAGATGTCCTTTAAAACTATACCAAAACGTATTTTTGCAGTTACTGTTCTTTTTGATGCCCAATTCGGTTCGGTGGGCCTTTTTGCCTCAGTGTATCGAGTTTGTCCTTGATTTCTTTTTCATAAGTTGACTGATTGGCTTTGCTTTCTTCCTGTTTCATGAGCCAAGAGTCTCGTTCTTCTTTTGATTTTCGTCCACGTTTTTTGGTGGTGCAGGCTCTTTTTCCCCGAAGGTTTCGCTGCATCGCGTGATTCGAAATGTGTGGCATCTTTAGCAAGATGTTTATCATCTAACTTGTATCAATGTATTTTGCTCACAACAAGTAGAGCCTATAAAAAGGTACTTATTTGATTCTGAATGAATCAAATAAGTACCTTTTTTTGTAAATCACAATAGATTCGTTTGCATAAATGTTTAGCTTATTTCCCCAGTTTTTCATCCTTAATTGGCCAGTCGTTTTGTAAGATATCTTGAAGGACGATTTTCAGCTGCATATACTGCTGCTCTGTAATATTCGATAACTTCATTACTTGACGTGACACTTCAGGTAGCTTTTGGCGTACTTCAATTCCTGCTTTTGTTAAATAGATTTGCATTTGTCGCTCGTCTTCCTTGGAACGCTCACGACAGACGTAGCCTTTTACCTCTAACTTTTTTAGTACTGGTGTTAATGTACCAGAGTCTAAAAATAAACGTTGCCCCAATCCCTTCACCGTAATTTGCTCATCGTCCTGTAGAGCTAGTATGGCGATATAACCGGTATAAGTTAAATCGTATGGCTTTAATAGCATCGTATATTGTCGAATGATTTCCTTTGAAGTCGCATACAATAAAAAGCAAAGTTGATTATCTAAATGATTCGGCATAGTAATCCCCTCTTTAAGTACTTTTGATACTTTTTATATTAAAAATAAAGTTTCTACTTGTCAAACACAATTAAATTGTGTACAATCAATTTTGCAAAATTAAATTGTATGCAACCTAATTGATTGGTGCCGCAGAAAAGGAGTTTTATCTAATGAAAGAATTATATACAACAACAATGATTAATGACGGTGGCCGTAATGGTAAATCGTATTCAGAGGATCAATCGCTATCATTAAATATTGCACCACCTGGCTCGAAATTAGCGGATGTTACAAACCCAGAACAACTATTTGCGGCAGGTTATAGCGCTTGCTTTAATAGCGCGTTAGATTTGATTAAACGCCAAAAGAAAATCCAAGGGGCATCAACAATTAAAGTAACAGTTAAATTAATGGCGCAAGCTGCATTTGACTACGTGCTTGCTGTTGACATTGAAGGACATATTGAAGGCTTATCAATTGAAGAAGCACAACAATTATTAGAGTTTACACATACCGTTTGTCCATATTCAAAAGCGACAATGGGCAATATCAACGTAACAATTAAAGCAGTTTAATTAATATATAGTAAAAGAGGGAAATAATATGACAACAACTACACCAGTAAAACAAATTATGCACGAGCGTAAATCTGTTCGTAAATACAATGCTAACACAACGATTTCTCGTGAAACGATTATGCAACTGTTACAAGATGCAACTTCATCTCCATCTTCAAGTAATTTGCAACCATGGCGCTTTATCGTCATCGATGATAAAGAAATCCAAAAAAACATTAATATTTTTTCATTTAATCAAGAACAAATCGAAACAGCATCTGCCATTATCGCTGTCATTGGAGATACAGAAATGTATCTAAATGCAGAGGAAATTTATGCAAAAAATGTTGAGCTAGGCTATATGCCTGAAGAAATTGCAAGGAAGCTTGCACAGGACTCTCTAGCAATGTATAGTGCGATTCCAAAAGAGGCACTACTAAATATCGTTCACTTTGACGCAGGTTTAATTTCAATGCAAATTATGCTATTAGCGAAGGAAATGGGCTATGATACAGTCGCAATGGGTGGCTTCGACAAATCAAAATTTGTTGAATATATGGAGTTACCACCGAACGAAGTGCCTATTTTATTACTAGCGATTGGCGAGGCAGCTGGCCCAGCTTATGGCTCTTCACGTCTTCCAATTGAGCGCCTTGTACGCTTCAATAAATAATTCACCGGTTGTACGAGCGGTTTTGGCAATGTCCTAGAATGCATTTGGGGGACATTGCTTTTTTATAATAGAACAGAGCAGTGAGACAAACATCCAGCAAGAAATGGTAACTAAAATATTCAAGCAGACGATTTAGCAGAATTAAAGCAGATAATAGAAGCTCGATAAAAGGAATTTCAAGGTGAATAAACACAAAAAGACTAGGAAATCATTAATTAAGTGAGTCCTGGTCTTTTGCTTTCCACCTAAAAATTGACCAATTCCAGATGCCTCCCCAAATAAAAACAGGTTAAAAATATTTTTGCTTTTTTGAGACTTTCCAAACAAAGCATCGTCTGTTTCATTTAATAAATTCCCCAAGCAGTTAAAACAACCCCAAAAATAATAGAAAAATTTACTAAACCTTACATGTTAAATAATCTCTTTATTCGTCATTTTCATCAAAAATAAAAACTTCTTCTATACGATTGGTTAATAATCGATGCAATTTTATTGGCAAGTAATAAAGAAGGATTAAACTTCCTAAAAACTATCAAATAAAATGAATTATTTTTTATCCACTCGAATACTTCATCTCGTGGATACTTTCCAGCTAAAGTTGTAAGTTTCGGAAAATCCTTTCTTAATACGAGTCTGTTAATTGTTGCTGTTGAAGATTGGAAGATTTTCATTAAATCCTTCTTAGTTAACACTGGCTCGTAATTGTACTTCGTTTGTCCATCTTGTACACCTTTTAGATATGCTTTTTCAATAACTAATTCTAATTTTTGTTGAAATAACTCAAATTCTAAAGAATCAATTCTTTGTATTTGTTCTTTAATATTCATCTTAAATGGCATTCCTTTCCTGATTTCGATTGTAAGCTTTCTGACTTAATTGAATATACACCTGAAATGAATTAACAAAAAGCATCTACTCTCTACGAGCGGATGCTTTTTGTATAAAGCGGTCATTAAATTATTTATACCTCATTCGGAGCCACTAACGACTTCGAAATTTTCGAAGCGGTAAAACATAGCTGTGAGAAAGTTCAGCCGTCTGACTTTTTTCATCCCTATGCGGAATTTGTTTCAGTGGGAAATTGAAATTCATATTTATTTCTACTTCACAAAAAATCCAATAATCACTGCAATAATTAAGATAATTCCACCCAAAAATTGTCCTACTCCTGAAGCTTCTCCCATTAACAGTAAATTGAATACGTTTTTGCTTTTTTGATTTTTTCCAAATAAGCCATCATCTGTTCTCATACGATAAATTCCCCAAACTACTAAACCTACCCCCAAAATTAGTCCTATAATATACATCATTTAAATTCCTCCGTTGTTTATTTTATATGTGCATCTCTATGAAATGTGTTATTTGTCATCCTCATCAAAAATAAAAGTTTCTTCAATTGATAAATTAAAAACTGAAGCTATCTTATATGCAAGTAGTACAGATGGATTATACTTCTGATTCTCAAGTGAAATAATCGTTCTTGAAGATACACTTACACGATCAGCCAATTCTTGTTGAGTTAAATTATGCTGTTTTCTTAAATCTCGTACTCTATTTTCCATATTCATCCTCCTTTAGAATTAAAGGACTCGTTCATAGAAAAACTTAGTTACAGTATTGAGGATGAAAAGAGCGACTAATAATAGTAAAAGAACCACTTTTACAGATAATACAATAAAATTACTCAAAAACATCAAAACTATTATTAATGCAGTTATACCTTGCATAGTTATATTTGAAGTTTGTCCTTCAATAAGAGCATCTCTTTCATCATATTCTTTGGATAAATCATCCTCTTTTTCTGATTTTCTCAAATAGATTGTAATCGATACAATCAAAATAATACTACCAGCAATGAAAAGATAAATTGCTGAAATTTTATCTGTTGGATCCATCAAAAGACTAATAACACCTAATATTATTGCAAGGAACGATATTAATAATCTTTGAAATAAATTTCGTTTCAATACAATACTCCTCTCCAAAACATGAAGTTTATTTCACATGAAGTTTATTTCATATTACATACTTCTTAAAACGTAGTCAAGTTAAATATTTGATAAACAATAAAAATTATTTTAAATACACAAAAAAACTTACTAAATCGGCTGTGCATCATGTTTAACATTTAACGTCATAAGGAGAAGATGATGCTGATCTTTCTGTCGTTTTTGAATGAAAATTAGAGTAAGTACATAAACAAAAAAATACCAAGTACTCAAATAAACCGAGTACCTGGTCATTTGTTTACTTACTACGTTTTCGCTGAATCGTAATATACAACCCAATTAAACCGTCAGTTGTCTCTATTCTGTAAATCCTTCAAATGTGAAGCTTGAATAATACCGTCCTTAACTGCCTGTGCAATAAAGTTTTCTGTTGCATACTTATGAATAACAGTATTCCTGTCAAAGCGATTGCCGAACGATTAGGAAATACTCCTGAAATGATCCATACAGTTTATGCCCACATTCTTCAGGAAATGGAGGCGCAAACGGTAACAGTATTTAGCGAGAGTTTAAAGGCAATTGGGGCTAAAAGTGGGGCTAGCTCATAGCTAAACCCCACTCAAACCGCTTCATATCAACATTTACAAAGCCCTTATTATTTTACCCAGCCCAAAATCATTTCTCTTAACAATTTACTCGCTGTGTTCGCTGTCATTTCTGATGTGTCGTAGATTGGTGCAACTTCAACTAGGTCAAAGCCAACTACATTAACATTACTTGCTGCGATTGCATGGATTGATGCTAGTAATTCTTTTGATGTAATTCCTCCGCAATCTACTGTTCCTGTGCCTGGTGCATGTGCAGGATCGAGTACATCAATATCAATCGTTACGTAAACATTACGTCCCGCTAAAGATGGTAATACCTCTTTTAATGGTTCTAGCACTTCAAATTTTGAAATGTGCATGCCATTTTCCTTCGCCCATTCGAATTCTTCCTTCATACCTGAACGAATACCAAATGAATACACATTTTTTGGTCCGATATGTTCAGCAATTTTACGAATAGGAGTTGAGTGAGAAAGTGGCTCCCCTTCATATTCAACACGTAAGTCTGTATGTGCATCGAAGTGGATAATTGCTAGGTCATCATACTTTGCTGATACAGCCTTCATGACAGGCCAAGATACTAAATGTTCGCCACCCATGCCAACTGGAATCTTGCCATCCGCTAAAAGCTTCTCGATATACTTTTCAATTTCATCTAAAGAACGTTGTGCATTCCCGAATGGTAACGGTATATCTCCTGCATCAAAATATTTCACTTCTTCTAGCTCACGGTCTAAATATGGGCTGTATTCTTCTAGACCAATCGATACTTCACGAATACGTTGCGGACCAAATCGTGAGCCCGGACGATAACTAACTGTCCAATCCATTGGCATACCGTAAATGACTGCCTGAGCATCCTCATATGTTGGATGACTTTTTATAAAAACATTTCCTGAATAAGCTTCATCAAATCTCATTGCTCGACCTCCACTTTTATTAGGAATTAATCCTATTTAATTTCATTATTACCATTACTCTAGTAAGGACTTACAGGATTGTAATGAAACCTCTATCCTTGAATCCTCGTATACATTATTGGAATGTCTAGCAAAATTCGATTAAAATTTACAAAGTGTCTTTCTTTTGTCGAACACTAGCATTTCAAACAGTACAAAAAAAGTATAGATGTTTTTGAATAAAGTGCAATAGTTTTTACCTAGAATTTCGATTAAAGATGAATGTTCAGACACATACTATATGCAAGTGTGAGAAAACGAGGTGAAGTCGGATGAAGAGAAAAAGCTATCAACGTAAGCAAAAACGTACAAAGCGGACACGCAAAGCACTTACCCTTTTTGTCGCCTTTGCATCTGCTATTATAGTAGCGTTTATAGCTCTACGCGTCTATGTTCAAGTGGCTGGTGCCCCGCCTCTAACCGTACCTAAAGCCTCTATTTTCTTAGATGAAAATGAGAACCAGATTGGGGATCACTTTACGAATGAACGACGCTATTGGGTTAGTCTTGATGAGATGTCCCCCTATTTAAAAACAGCAGTGGTCGCTGTTGAGGATAAAGATTTTTATAAGCATAAAGGATTTGATTTTTCACGTATCGCTGGTGCATTATTAGTCGACCTTAAGGCTGGAAGTAAGGTTCAAGGAGCAAGTACTATTACACAACAATATGCTCGAAATCTATATCTTTCACATGAAAAGTCTTGGACACGAAAATTAAATGAAGCACTGTATGCTTATAGAATAGAAGTTTTTTATGATAAGGATGAAATACTGGAAGGCTACTTAAATACTGTTTACTACGGACATGGTATGTACGGTGTAGAAGCAGCTAGTCGATTTTACTTCGGAAAATCTGCCAGTGATTTAACGCTTGCGGAATCAGCAATGTTAACTGGAATTCCAAAAGGACCAAGTATTTACTCCCCTATCGCCAATCTAGATAAGGCAACTGATCGCCAGCACGTTATTTTAAAGCTGATGGCCGATCAAAGTGTCATTACGCAAGATGAAAAAACACGTGCAGAAAGTGAAAAGCTTGTTTTAAAGAATGATAGTTGGGTAGCAACAAAATCTGTCGCACCATACTTCCTGGACGTAGCATGGCAAGAGGCTAGTGACATTTTGAAGTCAAAAAATCTCGACATTAGTGAAGGTGGCTGGACTATCCAAACAACCCTTAATCAAGGACACCAAAAGGCAGCAGAAGAAGCTGTAGCCAAAAATATGCCTGCTAACGATCTCCAAGCCGCGTTTGTTAGTATGGATTCCAAAACAGGTGCCGTTACAGCACTAGTCGGAGGCCGTGACTATGCTACAAGTTCATTTAACAGGGTTACACAGGCAAAACGTCAGCCAGGTTCAACCATTAAACCTATTTTATATGCCGCAGCTTTAGAGAATGGTTATACGCCATTAACTTTTTTAGATGTAGGTGAGACAACTTTCACTTATGATAAAGGACGTTCAACATATTCTCCTAAAAATGTTAACGGTCAATTTGCAACGCATGATATGTCTATGGCACAAGCTATCGCTATTTCTGATAATATTTACGCAGTTAAAACTTTAGAGGAAATTGGATTTAAAGCATTTCACGAGATGGCTGATCGCTTCAATGTGAATATCGGTGATAAGGACAATTTATCGATCGCGCTAGGAACAGCTGAAACTACTTTATATGAAATGACGAATGCCTATAATATTTTAGCATCACAGGGTCAAGAAACCGCTCCTACTACTATTATTTCTATTAAAGATGCTAATGGTGATATCATTTACGAAAGTAAAGAAGCTACTAAAGAAGCTGAGACGGTTCTCTCAAAAGAAGATACGTTTATCTTAACAGAAATGATGACAGGTATTTTCGATCCTGTATTTAGCGATTATTCTCCAGCTACAGGGATTAGCATTCGCAATCGTATGACGCATACGTATGCAGCAAAATCTGGCTCTACAAATAGTGATCAATGGTTAATTGGATTTACACCTAGTTTAACTGCTGGCGTGTGGAACGGCTATGACCAAGGAAAAAATATAGAAGCAAAAGAAGATACTGCAGCGACAAAGAAAATATGGATCGACTATATGGAGGCTATCAATAAAGGAACAAAGAACGAGGATTTCACAAAGCCTAAAGGTGTAAAAGGTGTGGTCGTCGATGTGGAAACAGGTAAGCTCGCAACAGATGCCTGTCCTAAACAACGTCTGGTCTATGTAGACGAAAAGGATGTACCGACTGAAAAATGTTCAAAAAGCTTTGATATTCTCGATCGAGATACGTGGGGAGAAATTTGGAATATGCTCCCATTCTCAATTTTTAAAGATTAATTTATAATGTGGAACCTTTATTAGTTAATCACGTTCTAAATAACGAAGGCTCTCGACAAAGTAATAGACATATAAAAAAAGAAAGAAAAGCTTTCTCTTCCCCGGAGCCGTGTCCGTGGGAACAGAAAGCTTTTCTTATTTATGGTTCGCGAAGTAGATGAGCATCATGGGGCATTTGGCTTGGGTTTGGGTTGTTCAAATGCCACATAGTGCTCATCACATTCGCGAAAACCAAGTGTCCTAGCTTACTAAAATGTAAGCTCTGCCTCAAGTTTACTTTGTTTCAAACCCACTTTCAACCTTATATCGAAAGCGATTGCAAATTGTCACAGATTGTTCAATCATTGCAAGTCTATTCTGCAATTAAGTCTTGACGCAATTGGTCCTCACTACGTGCCCACAGCTCTGGATTGAGCTCCTCTAGAAAAGAAGCTAACACTTTTTTAGATGGTGCATCCATATGCTCTACCATAATATGACGCTTCATAGATTTATCCATTTTATTAACATGATCAGCTAAAATTTTATAGCCTCGACGTTTTTCTCGATTGACTACCATTTCACACGCAGTTACACCTGCATAATAAGGTCCATCCTCTTTATGGTCAATCGTCACCCATACTAACCAATACGATTTTCCACCCTCTGAATCAGCACGATCTGTCGTAAATTTAATACCACGTTCCACATCACTACGAGCATGCATAGCACCGATTTCAACTGATGCCGTCCCCTCTTCTGTATCGATAATAACTGGCGATACGTTTTCAAGTGAAAGCGAACCAATCCCAAATCCCTTATGTCCATCTGTCGGGTCATTTTTAATAATAGTAAAGCCCATTTTTTGTTTTGATTTTTCTTCATTTGCCATACTTTAATTACCTCCATTCTGCTATTATAAAGTAAAGCATAGTTAGCGCATTAGTGCCGTAACGAAAGCGACACTAGCATTGCGCAAATGCCTAAATACGAGTAAGAAGTTTATATACTTTCTTATCAATTTCGCCTTGGCGTAATTGCGTCCAGATTTTGAATTGTGCTCAGGCCTGCACGCTGCAGGTCAGTTAGCCGTTTTCGCAGGATGCGAAGGTTTTAGGCTAACATCCTTTATTCATTCCTTTCAAAATCCGTGACATCCGCCGGAGGCTTTATCTTCATTCAGTAGGTGTTTGGACATTCTTGGAAAAAGAACCACACCTGCATTCATCTTACCACCTTCAGAGGTTGAAGTCTTCTACTGAATGGAGATAAACTTACTATACAACATTATTCAATAAAGGAGACAATATTATGCCATACGTAACAGTGAAAATGCTTGAAGGTCGTACAGACGAACAAAAACGCGCACTAGTAAAAGAAGTAACAGAAGCCGTTTCTCGTACAGTTAACGCACCAGCAGAAAATGTAACAGTTTTCATCGAAGAAATGCCTAAAAACCATTACGGCGTTGCAGGCGTGCTCCACAGCGATAAATAATGAGTTAATGGGTAGAGCAGCATAAAGCTCTACTCTTTTTACGTATGGTGAGTTATTGACGATACATACCGTTTTCCGAAGGCTGGATATGATTGCCGATTTTTTTAGTTTTAGCGGCGGAGTTTGATCTGTTAGCGGCGGTATTCGACTCTTTTGCGGCGATGTTTTTACTTTTACCGGCGGAAATCGAACCTTTACCGGCGATGTTTTCACCTTTACCGGCGGAACTCAACACTTTAGCGGCGATGTTTTCACTTTTACCGGCGGAACTCAAACTGTTACCGGCGATGTTTTCACCTTTACCAGCGATTCGTAATTTCAATACTAGGATGTGATTTATGAAATGAAAAAACTTAAACTAACACTACTCATTTGTATGCTCATCATTGGCCTCTTACTTATTTTTATTAATCCTATTCAAAATGCCATTATCACTCATTTAAGTAAGCAATTAAATACAACTGATTACAGTGCAGAGGATATTGAAAAGAACAATAATGCGGATGCCGATTTTGAATTTGAAGCAGTGCAATCACTATCTATTGCAGAAGTTTTAAAAGCTCAAACAACAGCTAATAAAATGCCTGTCATTGGTAGTATCGCTGTTCCTAGTGTTGATATGCAACTTCCTATCGTCAAAGGAGTTGGTAATGCCTCTCTAGCCGTTGGAGCGGGCACCATGAAGCCTAATCAAAAACTGGGACAAGGAAACTACGCATTAGCGGGTCATTACTTTGAAGAAACAGATGTTTTATTTAGCCCCTTATACAAAGCAAATATAGGAGATACGATTTATGTAACAGACTTAACGAATATTTATGAGTACAAATTAACGACTAAGGAAATCATCGCTGCCACGGATGTTTATGTTATTGATGATATCCCTGATAAAACCGTTTTGACCCTCGTTACATGCGCTGATAAAGGGACGAAAAGACTTGCCATTCAAGCAGATTTTGTTGCGCAATATCCGTTTGACAAAGCACCTGCAAAGCTATCAGAAACTTTTTAGTATACGAAAAACCCCAAGATTTTTATGATCTTGGGGTTTTCTTATTGAAAATTATTTCACTTCTGTTTTGCGACGACGCAATAAGAACAATGCTCCTAGAACGAGAGCTACACCAACTAGTGTAAGAGCTGTTTGATTTGCTCCATTTGTTTGTGGCAGTTTGCCTTCTGCCTTTAATTGAGCTTCCATTTTTTCAGCATCTGCTTTGATTTTGTCAATATCAAGAGATCTTGCTACTTCTGCCTGTTCCTTTTTAGATAAATTATCGTATTTATTAAGGAAATCCTTATACGAATCTAGTGTGTCTTTATTCGCTGTAGAAGGATTGTATGGCGGTAAGTTTTTACCTTGATCAATGACATCTGTTACAGATGGTTTTCCAGGGTTTGATGGATTTTTTGTATCTGTTGCTGAGTTACCTGGATTTTTAGGATCAACTGGCTTCTCTGACTCTGTTGTTGGTTTTTCTGGATCAACTGGCTTCTCTGACTCTGTTGTTGGTTTTTCTGGATCAACTGGCTTCTCCGGATCTGGATTTGGTTTGTTTGGATCAACTGGTTTCTCCGGATCTGGGTTCGGTTTGTTTGGATCAACCGGTTTCCCTGGATCTGGGTTCGGTTTGTTTGGATCAACTGGTTTCCCTGGATCTGGGTTCGGTTTGTTTGGATCAACTGGTTTCCCTGGATCTGGATTTGGCTTGTTTGGATCAACTGGTTTTTCTGGGTCAGGAGTCCAGCCACCGCCGCCTCCACCTGTTGATGAAGGTTTTACGATAGCAGAACATGTATCTTTTACTGTGAATGAGCCGATTAAACGACTTCCTTCATACACATAGTACGTACCTTGCTTAATAGCTTTGTCTGGTAAAACAATTGTTCCCATAACACTTGTTGTTAGAATTTCATTACCATCCGCACCTTTAATTACATTACCTTTTGCATCTTTCACTGTTATTTTAGCATTTGCAAGAGGCGTTCCAAACTCAGTTTGTACAGTTAATGTAAACGCAGGACATGCAGGCGCTACTGATATTTCTGCTTCACATTTAACTGAATATTGAACCGTTATTTGACCAATGTATAGATCACCTTGATATACATCGTACACACCTGAAGGAATGTTTTCAGATGGAATAGTAATCTGACCTAATTCATTTGTTGTTTTGTTTGTAGCAATAATTGCGCCTGTTTTATCTTTGATAGTGATGTTGTCAACATTAGGGCGCACTTTGCCATTTTCATCTTTTACCGTTAGTGTAAATTGTGGACATGCTGGGATTGGTTGAACTGTTGCTTCACAGTCTGTATTTACTGTAAACTTCCCAATTTCATTTGCTCCATCATAAACCACATATTTTCCTGGTTCTAGATTTTTAATTTTTACTTTCCCTTCACTATCAGTTGGGGCGATTGTTTGTTTAATAATTTCATTTGTATCTTCATTTTTGATTGTAACGGTTACACCTTCACGTGGTTTTCCATCAACATCTTTTACAGTTAATGTAAACGAAGGGCAAGAAGGTGCTTGTTGTACTTCAATTTCACAGCCTTTTTTATAACTTATATTCACTTCACTTAGGAATTGTTTTCCTTCGTAAAGATCATACTTACCTGCTGGAGGGTTTGAAGGAACAATCAACTTACCATTCTCATCAGTTTTTGACGAGATAATTACTTTGCCATCCTTATCCTTTAATGTTACTGCAACATGAGGACGTGGATTATTATCTTTGTCTTTTAACGTGATTGTAAATTGCTTACACGCTATAGGCGGCTGCAATTCAGCATGACATTCACCTTTACTGTATTTTACAGTCACAGTTCCAAGTTCTTCAGCACCCTCGAATACTTTATACGATCCTGCTTTAACTGCCTCAGAACCTTCTCGTGGGATGATTACTTTTCCCTCGTTATTTGTTGTACCTGTAAATTTAATGTTGCCCTTATCATCTTGTAATGTAATTTTTTTATTTACAACAAGCTCACCATCAATATCTTTAATTGTTAGTGTGAAGTTAGGACACATAGCTCCAGAAGTAATCTTTTTCACATTTTCCACTTCAGTTACTTTTTCAGGTACTACATTGGAGTCAGTAGTTGCATCTAGTTTTAATAATTGATCATCCATTTTAGCATAATCGTCCGGCGCCTTAACCTCTCTCACATAGTATGTGCCGTAGTTAATGGCGTTAAATTCAAAGTAACCTTTATCACTAGAAGTTGCTTTAGCAATTACATATACATTGCTTCCAATTTTTTTGATTAATTCAAACTCTACGCCAGCAAGTGCCTGTTTGTCACCTGTTGCTGGATTAACGCCAATTTTCTTTAGCTTAAGGTTTCCTTTTGTTAATTGGAAATCCGTATCTGAGCTACTGAAATTAAACTTCCTATCTACTTGTGATCCAGTACCCTGGTTTGCAGCAGAAGAATCATCAAAAGTCATTGTCGCCTTATTGCTAAATTCTTCTTCTGGATTACCTGAACCTGTATTCTGTTTACCTAATCCAAGTGTTTCATATCGCACTTGGTAGCCTTTCTTAGTTAAATCACCAAAGTTTAAAGTAAAGCCACCTGATGCTTTATCGTACTCTACAGTTACGCCGAATTTTGCTGGACTCTCCCATGAACCCTCAGCGGAGATTCCTGTTTCGTTCACCACATATGGTCGTATCTGAATAGAATCTGGTATTAGCATTAAATAACCTGATGGAAAATCTGATACTTTGACATTTTTTAATGTTGAATGCGATTTATTAACGTCTAGTGTCCATATGATTGTTTGTTTACCACTATTTTGTTGAACACTTTTTGATAATAAATTATTCGCTTCATCCACCGTAACTTTCGCTTCTAAAGTATATGTCTTCGTGTCATTTAAAGTTTTAAATGTTGCCGTGTTTGTATATGTGTCACCTTTATCGCTAGCTTTATCTGATTCGATTCCTAAAACATGATTAGAATCTTTTGATTTATACTCGACAAGGTACACTTGATTATTTGTTTTATTATCTAAATCCTTGAACTTTAACGTATAACTTTTATTATCAGGAGCAATCGTTAAGTCATACTTACTAGAGTCTAAAGGATTTCCTTTAATACCTTTATTATCATCGTCTGTTGTAAGCGTATATTGATAAACTGTAAAGGAATCTTCTACGATTTTATGCCCATCACCCAAATTGTCTGTTAATAGTGCTCCATTAATATCTTTTTTATTAATGTTGACTTTAACATTCCATGTAAATTCTTGCGTTAAATGATTAAAGCCCCCTGATTTACTACCATTATTGACAGTCGTAGTTGCTGGTGTATAGTCTGCTGTTTTAGTTACAGTATAGGTTTTACCACTACTCATCCAATTGGCTGTTGCTGTATTACCGTATCCATTATGAATAACAGAACCATCATCTGCAATTTCATAAGACGTTTTATACGTGATAGTTGCTGTTTCACCTTTTTTAACAGTACCACCTGTTATTTTAAAGCCTTTGCTTAAGTCATTTTCATCTATAAGTGATATCGAATGACCTGTCATTTTGTCTACAGTAATACCATCTTTTCCGCCAACAAGCGTATGTTTACCATTCTTACTACTTGTTTCAAAATTATCGACAATTTCTAAGCCAGTTATATCTTTACCATTTGTAGTATTATTGTCAGCTGACACTGTAATTGTCCAAGTAATTTCTTTTGTATCAAAGTTTACTGAACGAGATTTTGTTAAAATATTTTCGCTAATTGTGTGTGAAGCTGGTCTTTTATACGTGCCCGCTTCTACGATATTTGTTAATGTTGTAGTAGAACCTGTGTAGAAATCTTGATCATAGTTTGCATCATAAGTGATCTTATAAGCTTTTGTTACTGGCTTATCGAATGTAAGCTTGAAGCCATCTGTAATTGCTTCAGAATGGAAACCAGAAGTAATTTTATTAGAACTAATTTCGTTTCCGTTTTCATCCACAGTTACTTCAAATACTTGAATTGAATTTGTGTCAATTTTATGTGCACCTGGAAGTGTATCTGTAATAACAGGGTTATCAACCTTCACTTCATTATAGTTGTACTTTATTTCCCATGAAGATTTGTAGTTATCCCCTGAAGTAAATTTCTTCGCTAGAGCATCACCATACTTAATCGGCTGTGTAGCAACATCAGATGTTTCAGTATCACTACCATTTGTTAAAGTAACGGTATTATTGAAATTTTTTAGTCCTTCTGGATTAGCTTCAGTTACTTTCGTTTGATAGTTCACTTTATAAGCATATCTTCCATTAAATGAAATATCACTGAAGTTCCCATCTATTAGGTAGTCAGGGTCTGCTGTCTCATCTTTATAACCATGCAATCCCATTTCATATTTAGTGACTTGGACAGAACCAGGTACAACTTCATGACTTGCACTATTGTTAACAGTCGTAACATCTGTTAGCGTGGCATCTTTTAAGTTCTTCCCAGCTTTATTAACCCATACTTCCCAATCAATAATGCGTTCACCGTTTTTCGAAGTAGCGCCTTTATTTTCTTTTGAAATCTTTGCATTGCTTGTTGATGGCAAGAAGTTCAATGTAATTGTTTCCTGCCCTGCTAAACCCTGTGGAATAACAAGATCTTGTTCCAAACTGTCGCCTTGCAAATTAAACCCTGATTCAAAAGAAGCAATAAGCTTTGCTTCGCTACCCAATAAGTTTGGATCAGTAACCGTTTCATCTAATTTAACTGTAACTGTTTGACCACTAGTTGAATAAGAATAAGCAGGATTATTTAGACCCGCTTTCTTACTTCCATTAAAGTTATTTTCGAAGTCAATAATGGATGCTGGTAAATCGAATGTAAAGAAATCTCCAGCATTATGCGCTTCTTCTAAATTAACTGTAAATGTGAATGTAATATTTGATTTTTGATTTGGTTGGAGTTCCTTATTATAAGAAGATGTAACTTTTTCTCCATTAATCAACATTTCAAAATCTACTGCTGACAAAGGGATTTCTTTTGGATCACGCACAAGCGTTTTTGGATCTTCCGTATTAGGTGGTAACACTTTGTCTTTGTCAGTATCATCTGTTGCTGCTTTATCACCTTCTGTTGATGACTTCTCTCCTTCTGTTGCCCCATCACCATTTTCATTTTTCTCAGTCGAAGTTGAATCATCTGGTTGAACTGGAGTTTGTTCATCCTTTGGAGTTTCTTCTACTGTCCCACCACTATTATCAGTTTCAGTTGGAGGTGTTACAGTATCTTTTACTTCTTCAGTCTTTACTGGTGGTTCAGGTGTTCCAGTATCTGTTGCTGGTTCTTCAGGACTTGTTGTACCAGTGGTTTCAGGCGTTTCAGTTACACCAGTATTAGGAACCACTTCACTCGCAAACACTGAAATCGGTGATAGTACGGTTTGGAATACGAGTAGCAATAAGATCATTGCTATGTTTAATTGTTTAAGTTTTTTCATGTTTCTCTCCTTTTCTAAGTTCAGAGAGATACCTGTTGGTGTTTGCTGACGACGTTGCATCCTTTCGTAACGTTGGAAAGGTATGCCACAAACAATAGGTTGCTCCCTCTTTCCTTCAATTCACTTGTCGCCATAACTGAATACATTCTTATAAGTACTTCACGGCATAGGTAATCATGATGACTTATGAATGTGTGATATACAAATTTATATGTATCCATGCTACTTTTGTGACGCCTTTAATAATCGGCCTCACCCCCTTTAGGGTTTTAGCCTCATTATAATAAAGACCACTGAACAAATTCTAAACAATTCTGGACTTTTTATTTACATAATTCAAAAAGTTTCTATATATTTTCCATTCCATTTATCTTTATACAGCAAAAAAACAGTAAAAGATTACTCTCATTGAGTACTTTTACTGTTTTTTCATTATCAATATGTTGTTATCCTATTAAATTGCTCTCATGCAACATACATGATTTATACATTAAAAACTTTTTAATTTTTTCTCTGTTCTCGTAGTAAAGTTAATATTTGTGCTTTCACAGCGGAATGGGTACTGTTGTCCTCTAAGAAATCAAGCGGGAAATATATTTTATGATCTCGCTTCATGCGGCCAGAAATGGAATCCACAATAATAGATTCACGAGATAGTTCTCGCAGCTCTCCATTTTTCATTTCTAAGAAAATAGGAACGCGTACTTCTTCCTCTCCTGGTCGATAAAAATCATAAGGTAAATCTGCCGTCGTATCATGAACAAGATAATATTCTGGATTTAAATCAGCTTGTTTGAAGAGCTCTTGTAGTTTTTGATATTTAACTAGCTCGACACCTGGATCTAAATCGATGTACTGAAATAGCTTTCGATTAACAAAGCGGCGACTTAAGTCACTTAATATAGCATCTTCCTCTTGCATCCACAGTTGAAAATATGTAAAAAGAATACTTTCATCCAATGCAAGATAGTCCTCAAGCTCTATGGAGTTGCGGAAAAATGCTAAAAAATGTGTAGGCTCGTGCTTAAACTTGTAGCCTGCCATGCTTAATTGCTTAGCGCGTTTTAAAATATTATTTAAAACAACCTCTGCACTGCGAGACACTGGGTGGAAATAAATTTGTAAGTACATTTGATAGCGGCTCATAATGTAATCCTCTACCGCATGCATGCCTGTCGCTTTAATAACGACCTGATTTTTTCGTGGACGCATCACTCTTAAGATCCGTTCCATATCAAAATGACCGTAGCTTACACCAGTGAAATAAGCATCGCGCTGTAGGTAATCCATACGATCAGCATCGATTTGGCTCGATATTAAACTGACGACCTGCTTATTCGGATATGTTTTTTCAATTACCTGCGATACTTTCTCAGGAAAATCAGCTGATACTTTTTTTAATACTGCATTCACTTCTGTATCGCCGAGCAAAATTTGTCTCGTATAATATTCATGATCAAGTTCAAAGACATTTTCAAAAGCATGTGAAAATGGTCCGTGCCCTAAATCGTGTAAAAGGGCTGCACAAAGCACAAGCAGTCGTTCATCTTCATCCCATTCAGGACGCCCTTCAAAAATATCATCTACTATGCGACGTACAATTTCGTAAACGCCAAGTGAGTGACTAAAGCGGCTATGCTCTGCTCCATGGAATACTAAGAACGTTGTACCTAGTTGGCGAATTCGACGTAATCGCTGAAATTCTTTCGTACCAACTAAATCCCAAATTACTTGATCCCGTACATGCACATAACGATGCACTGGGTCCTTGAATACTTTTTCCTCTTGCAATTTAGCTTTTGCATAATGTGTCAATTGTACAGCACCCCCGTTTCCTATTTATACTATTATATGCGATAAATATAGGACTAGCATACATATTTCACTTTAATTATAGAGACTATCAACCTAACTCACTGTATTCTCGTCTTAATTTAGGTTTCTATTGACCTAATTTCCAAGTTCCACCTCAAAATGTGGGGGTTTTCCGTTCCGACTGGGCGCTTATCAGGTGTACGATGAGCCACTTCGCTTGTGCTGCAGGGTCTCATCTGTGACGCTAATCCCCTAGCTTTCACTGAAATCAACTTCCATGGTATACGTTTTAATAAATATCGTTTCTACTTTTGGCGATGAGCAAGGTTCAACATCAAATATCGGAGCGAGGCGCAACGTGAACCTTCCCGCCACTTTGTTGGCTATCCGTCGTTTTGGCTCTTCTTTCCGTCACTCGGCTTCTTTCATCCGTCGTTTCGTTGGCTCTATCCGTCGTTCGGACTCTTCTTTCCGTCGCCTCTTTGGCTATCCGTCGCTCGGTTTCTTTCATCCGTCGTTTCGTTGGCTCTATCCGTCGCTTCGGCTCTTCTTTCCGTCACCTCTTTGGCTATCCGTCGTTTTGGCTCTTCTTTCCGTCGCTCGGCTTCTTTCATCCGTCGTTTCGATGGTTTTATCCGTCGCTTCGGCTCTTCTTTCCGTCACCTCTTTGGCTATCCGTCGTTTTGGCTCTTCTTTCCGTCGCTCGGCTTCTTTCATCCGTCGTTTCGTTGGTTTTATCCGTCGCTTCGGCTCTTCTTTCCGTCACCTCTTTGGCTATCCGTCGTTTTGGCTCTTCTTTCCGTCGCTCGGCTTCTTTCATCCGTCACTTCGATGGGTTTATCCGTCGCTTCGGCTCTTCTTTCCGTCACCTCGATGGTTTTATCCGTCGCTTCGGCTCTTCTTTCCGTCACCTCGATGGCTATCCGTCGTTTTGCCTCTTCTTTCCGTCGCTCGGTTTCTTCTATCCGTCACTTCGATGGGTTTATCCGTCGCTTTGACTCTTCTTTCCGTCACTTCGCAAAATATCCGTCGCTTTGGCCCTTCTTTCCGTCACTTCAATGGTTTTATCCGTCGCTCTGAGTCTTCTATCCATCGCTCCAATGGTTTTTTCCGTCGCTTTGCCTTTTCTATCCATCACTTCAAATCTTCTTTACATCAATATTAAAGATTCATAAGAAAACAAAAACTATCTTCAACTAGTGAAGATAGTGCTTGTTTTACTTGTTTTACTTATTTTACTTATTTTTTTAACTTTGCTAAAACCTTTTCCATTAGTTCTTCTTCCGTTAATGCAGCAACAGGGCGACTATTTACGAAGGTAAATGTTTTTTTACGTCCTGGGCCACAGTAAGAATGACAGCCAATTTCGATGGTTGCATCAGGATCGATTTCCTTTAATTTTGGAATTAACGTTTTTAAGTTAACGGCCTGACATTCATCGCAAACTTTAAATTCGTTTGCCATTTTGTCAACAACCCTTTCTATATAGTATTTTTGTAACTTCTTTTAGCATCCGCTGAAAGAAGTTACAACCTCCGGCGGATGTCACGGAATCAGAATGGAGTTCTTAGGGGATGTTAGCCTAAAATCATCTCATCCATGCGATAACGGCTAACTGACCTGCATCGTGCAGGCCTAAGCACAAAGCCGATTCCGGACGCAATTATGCCGAGGCCATAATTGATTCAAAAAACCGCTTCTATTGAACGTATGAGCTTCACATATTTAAGTATGTAGCATACGTACAAACCTACATCGGGTATTGTATCGCACTTTTCACCTTGTATTCAAGCATAATTCCTTCCACATGGATGAATAAAAGGTTAAAAGATTGGTCATGCTAGTTGTAAATAAAAAGTTCCAAATAAAGGTGGGAGGATTTTAACATGAGTAAAGTAAGACAAGATGCTTGGTTAGATGAAAATGATGAATTATTAGCAGAGGCGGTTATTCGCCATGTAACGGAAGGAAGTACACAGTTAAATGCCTTTGAAGAAGCTGGCGATGCTTTGAATCGTACTGCTGCTGCATGTGGTTTCCGTTGGAATGCTGTTGTTCGTAAGGAGTATGAGGAGCAACTAGCAGAAGCGAAAAAGGAAAGAAAAGAGAGAATGCGAGTGTTGGGTGCTCCAGCAAGACGCCGTGCTTCTAGTATGTTTACAGTCAATAGTAGTGCCGCAGAGGGTAAATCAATTCCTCTATCTGCATTATCTCTTGATATTGTCATAGCCTATTTACTACGTTTACAGCACTCTGGTGAAATAGGTAATGAGTCTTCAAAATGGAGACAGCTAGTGCATGTAACATCTGAGAAAAATAAAAAGCTAGAGAAGACAATTACACAGCTAGAAGAGGAAAACAGAGCTATTCGAAAAGATTACGAGCAATTTGTTCAAATTATGAACCGTGCTAGACGACTAGTAACACTAGATGAAGAGGAAGAACGAATTGCACCTGTTTTTAAAATGGAGAAAAACGGAAATCTTGTTGTAAGTAGCCCTTACCCTCAAGAAAATGGCGATGCGCTTAGTTAGCAGCATCGCTTTTTCTTTTGTCGTTGCCATCTATCACTTTGGTTCGAGCATTTTCTTATTACGTTCTAAAACACGTTGTAAATAGAATGCATATAACGTCAGTTCTTCATCACCAAAAGACTCAAAACGAATTTCTTCGGCCAGATTGTGAAGAAGTTGCTGTAAACGAATAACAACACCTTCCACTGTTAATGATGCATCAATAAGTTCGGATAGTGACGCCATCACATCAGGGACAATGTTAGGGTATGTGAATTTGGTTTCCTCTCCTCTTAGACTTTCTTCATAAAAGTCGCGAATGAGTGCAGCTCGTTCTGAACCGCTTCCTTCAATACATAAATATATTTGCACTGCTACTCCTTGGCGTAAGCGTCTCTGAGAAATACCAGCAAATTTCTTTCCTTCAATACTCAAATCATAGGAGCCCGGACAATAGGAACCTACAATTTCATAGGCTTCAATTTGATCCGCTACTTCAGGGAATAATCCTTTTACTAGGGCTACCATTACATCATAGCCATCATTAATGCTTAGCGTTTCCGTTTGTTCAGATAAAACAACGGAAATATTCAGTACCCCTTCATCAAGGACAACTGCTAATCCGCCTGAATTGCGTACTATAGGATGATAACCACGTGTCTTAAGCAAGTCCATACCGTGCTGCACATATGGTAAACGGTGATCCTGAATACCGAGCACAACAGATGCATCATGTACCCATGTACGAATAGTTGGCGGAGAGGCTAATTGCCCAACTAGCTGACATAAAGTATCGTCTGTTGCAAAGGATTCAAGTGGCGATCTTTGCTTTGCGCTAATGGATTGATCGTAAAAACGCCAAATCGGCTGTTGTAATATACTTTTCATGATTGGTGCTCCTCTATTTACATCTCTTCTCTTTAGAATACATTATCTATGGAAGGTGTCAAATTCGTGAAATGCAATCATGAACTTAGGGATTTTGTACAAACTATGATAAACTAAAATTCGAATAGTATTCACTTATAAAGGAGTGTTTTAAATAATGAATGAAGCAGCAATTACTTTAGATGGTTGGTACGCTTTGCATGATTTCCGCTCAATCGACTGGGCTTCATGGAAACTAGTTTCTGCTGAAGAACGTCAAGCAGCAGTAGAAGAATTCATTGCTTATTTAGAAAAATTAAACGAGGCTGATATCGCTAAAACTGGTGCTCATGCATTTTATGCAATCGTTGGTCAAAAAGCTGACTTTATGATTATGACATTACGTGAAACAATGGATGAGCTACAAGAGCTTGAAGCTGACTTCAATAAATTAGCGATTGCTGATTTTACAATTCCTACATATTCATATGTATCTGTTGTAGAGCTTTCTAACTATTTAGCAGGCGATTCAGACGAAGATCCATACCAAAATCCACATGTGCGTGCTCGTCTATATCCTGAACTTCCACGTGCTAAGCATGTTTGCTTCTATCCAATGGATAAGCGTCGTCAAGGCAATGATAACTGGTATATGCTTTCAATGGATGACCGCAAATCTCTAATGCGTTCTCACGGTATGATTGGTCGTGGCTATGCTGGTAAAGTTAAACAAATTATTACTGGTTCTGTTGGCTTCGACGATCACGAATGGGGCGTAACATTATTTGCTGATGACGTATTACAATTCAAAAAATTAGTATATGAAATGCGTTTCGATGAAGTTTCAGCTCGCTACGGTGAGTTTGGTGCATTCTTCGTTGGTAACCTTCTTGATAATGAAAAACTAGCGAAATTCTTAACTGTCTAATCGAAAACGGTTTTAAATATAAAAAATGCGAGTCCATATTAACGGGCTCGCATTTTTTAAAATTCATTTTCTTCGCTGTTCTCTGATTCCAATATTAAAATAATTGTATGAATAAAAAAACCAGTTAGAATCATAAGAAAAACTAAATACCAATTGTATGGTTGCTGATAGTATTCTGCAATACCAACAGCCATAAATGCACTTATGATAATTGCTACAAACGTACCAAAAATATGCATTGTAACACTCCTTTATGAAAACAAAAAATAATTTTCCACATTAGTATGTCACAATTTAATTTCAATATACTTGTAAAACACAATATTTTAGCTATCCAATCACAAAATTTTAACAAAAAAAAAGCGCCACCCACTACGATGACACTTTCTTATAGATTGACTTGTACTTTAAGACTTTTCATCCTTAACTTTCAAAATTAATATAACGGTATTGATGAAAAAACCCACTACGATTATTAATATAAAGAGATACCAATGGAGTGGCTGTCCATAAAAATCCCCTACCAAAAATGCCAGCACAGCGCTCAACAAAATACCTATCCAAACACCAATCTCCATCCCCTATCACCTCACACGTATAACCTGGCCTCTACAGACTACTCGTCATTATTAATATATGCTAAGCAATTTTAAAAGGTGAATTTCTTCGTCAGAGACTTTAGGCCACCGTGATGTTGGTCACTCAGTCGTGTGTTGTTGTTGTTGTTGTTGTTGCTGTCGCTTCGCTTTCGCACAGATAAAACCGTGTTGCTGTCGCTTCGCTTTCGCACAGATAAATTGCCATAGGACGTGGCGTTGTTAGACTGAGTTCCTCTATTTCAGCAGGTGTTTGGACAAAAGGTAACTTAAACCCGCATTCATCTCACCACCTATAGAAGTGGGAGACTTCTGTAGCTGACGCTTTGCTTTCGCTACAAAAGACATCTGCACCTGTCGCTTCGCTTTCGGTCAAAAGACATCTGTAGCTGACGCTTCGCTTTCGCTACCAAAGACATCTGCTGAAAAAAGTTAAAATTGAACATGTCTACAATACCATCATGCATATACTGTCTGCGAGGAGGAATAAAAATCGCCGTTATAAAGACGAATGATGCACAAACAGCCCTGCTCGCGAAGCTTATGCGCGCTTAGGCAGAAGGCGATGAAGACTTAAGTATGCTGAAGGTCGGCACTGTTGGTGTCAATCGTGTACGAGTAGATTTTTTAGAGTCTGGTGATGATTAAATGGTTTATCAGCGTCAAAGGAGGCTTTGAAGCGACAACAAAAGGTTACTTTTATCAACGAGAACGTGATCAAGACATTAGATTAGCAGAGTTATTCAAGGCGAAAGATTTCACTCAGCGACTCATTCGCTATGTTTTTTCAGAACTTAGGGAGATTGTCCTGCACAATGGTAGGGTCATTGGAACTCAGGCAGATACAAATCGCATTTTTTCTCCCCTAGCGAAGAAGATTGTCTTCAAATCTAAAAGAAAGTAGGTTGATAACTTATGATGCCTTATTATTGGACACCGACAACGCAACAACAAATGACTCCCCCTCCTCCAGCAGCAAATCCAAGCACACTACCTGTACGTGAGCAATCTTATATTGAAAACATTTTACGGTTGAATCGCGGAAAACCCGGTACTTTCCATTTTTCTTTCGAGCACGCCATTGAACAAGGCCAAAACACAAAAATTGTGCGAGGTGTTGTAGAAGCTGCAGGTCGGGATCATGTTATTTTACGTGAACTCAAATCGAATCATCGTTTCCTATTCCCAATGATTTACTTTGATTATGCTGAATATGATGAGGAAATGGCTTATTTTAATCAAAATCCATAGAATCTAAAGTTCACTAAACAAAAATTCATATCGCTTCGCTTTCCGCGAACAAGGAAAAAATCGGCATGTTAGGATAACTCCTAGCATGCCGATTTTTACGTATACTATTGATTTTCTTGTAAATACTGTAATGTTGCTTTCCCTAATGTTTTGGCAGCAATTAACATTGCGCGTTCGTCAAAGTCAAAGCGTGCATGATGATGTGGATATGCCACTTCCCACTCAGGCTTTTTGGCACCAGTGAAGAAAAATGTACCTGGTACATTCTCTAAATAATACGCAAAGTCCTCACCTATCATAAATGGTGAACACGTTATAACATTTTCTACTCCTGGTACATCTGCTGCAAGCTGTGCAATAAATTCTGTTTCTTTCACATGATTATAAACAGGTGGATAGCCTCTAGTATAACGATATTCATAGCTTGCGCCAAAAGCTAGACAAGTGGCATTTAATACTGCCTCAAGCTCTTGCTCCATCTGTTTACGCACCTGCTCCTCAAAAGTACGGACTGTCCCTGATAGTATTACTCGTTCAGCAATTACATTGAAAGGATTAATCGCCTCAAAATGACCAATTGTTAAAACGGCTGATTTTAATGGATCTATGCGTCGAGATACAAGCTGCTGAGCATTGACAACAAACTGTGACGCAAGGGCAACAGCATCAATAGAATGATGTGGCTCCGCACCATGACCACCTTTGCCTTGGATCGTAATTTCCACTTTATCCGCAGCAGCCATAATTGCTCCATCTCTCACCAATATATTTCCAAGTGGCGTTGGTGCCCATAAATGTGTACCGAAAATAACGTCTACCCCTTCTAGACAGCCATCTTCAATCATAGGCTTCGCTCCACCTGGTGCAACTTCTTCCGCATGTTGATGAATAAATACTACATTACCCACAATATCATCCTTCATTGCATTGAGTGCCTTAGCAAGCCCAAGTAATGTTGCCGTATGACCATCATGTCCACATGCATGCATTTTGCCATCTATTTTTGATTTATAAGGAACATCATTTTCTTCCTGTATCGCTAACGCATCAAAATCAGCTCGCAAGGCTACTGTTTTTCCTGGCTTCCCACCACGTAATGTTGCGACAATACCACGTTCACCTACATGCTCCCGAACCTCATGTCCTAACGCTCGATGAAAAGCAGCTATATACGCAGGTGTTTTCACTTCCTCAAAGGACAACTCTGGATATTCATGTAGATGACGACGAATCGCTACCATTTCTTCATAGTTATTATCTAGTAAAGTAAAAAGCTTTTCCATGTCACAAAACCTCCCTTTCTCTTTGCCGAACTCATTTGGTAATAATAGTGTACTATAAATCCTTACAAAAAAAATAGGAATTAAAACTATAAACTTTTGAAATTATATTGTCGATAAGGAGGATAAATTCTCTGAGTGATTTGTAAAAAACAAAAACTCCCTTACACATAATGTAAAGGAGTAACTCTGTAGGAACACTATTTTTTATCGAGCATGTTTCAGGGCAGAAACTATAATTAGAATCCATCCAACTAAAAATAGTACTCCACCAATTGGTGTGATTGCACCTAGAATTTTAATGCCGCTGATTGCCAGTACATACAAGCTTCCTGAAAAGAAGACAATACCTAGGTTAAAAAAGATTCCAGCTAAATTTAACTGCTTGACTTCACCTAGTAGTTTGGAGCTCATCAATATACCAATGATAAGTATAGCAGTGGCTTGAAACATCTGGTACTGCACTGCTGTTTCCCAAATCCCGCGACCATAATCGTCTAGAACATCTTTTAAAGCATGTGCACCGAATGCACCTAATGCCACTGCTAAAAAGCCATGGAGTGCACCTGTCACAATAAATTTTTTCATGTCATTTTCCCTACCTTTTATCAATTTCGCCTTGGCGTAATTGTTGCTGTCGCTTCGCTTTCGCACAGAAAACATTTGCAGCTGTCGCTTCGCTTTCGCCACAGATAAACAATGCGTCCGGAGGCTTTATCTTCATTCAGTAGGCGTTGGGACACCTACTGAAAAGGAACCACATCCGCATTCATCCAGCCACCTTCAGAGATGGGAGCCTTTGCTGAATGAAGATCATTAAAAGTCAAAAATTGAATCGCCATTTGCTCCGTCTTCTTCTTCAATTTTTGCAGTATATAAATTTGATTGCTTCGGCTCTGACACCAGCATTTGTGGCAAGTGTTTCGACTGCGCTTTAGAAATGCCTTCAGGTGAGTCTAATACCACATCACATAATGCTCGGATTGCTGTTAATGCTTCACGAATTTGCTGTTCGTTTCCAACATTTTTGACACCAGATAGTTGTTTTTCAAGTTGTTGAATAACGGCTTGATAAGGAATCATTGCATTCTCCCACTTTCTGCTTTTGGCACAAATTTTAGACAGTCCGTGCCCGAGGATTGTTTAACAACAACGGATGGTATTTGCTTTGTTTTAAAGCCATATGCTACACAGGCCCGTGGAGTTTGTGGGTCCCATGTTACTTTAAAATATTGACATTTGAAACAATTTACCTTCATTGTTGCCCCTCACTTTCTTCTATTATTAACTGTAACATGAATCCTTAAGTGTATAAAGTAAACGATTTGTGCCAATCTAAGCTAGACACCAATCAATTGGCTGCTCTCCCCACTCCACTAACTGTGCATTGATTTTCGAATACGGCTTACTGCCAAAAAATCCTCGATAAGCACTAAGTGGACTCGGATGAGGTGCTTCTATAATGAAATGTGGCGTTGAGTATTTACGAATTAATTGTTTTTTTCGTTGTGCCGGTTTTCCCCAAAGCACAAAAATAATTGGTTGTTCTCTTGATGCTAGTTTATCGATTACTGCATCCGTAAATTGCTCCCATCCTTGATTTTTATGAGAATTCGCCTGACCTGCTCGAACAGTTAATACAGTGTTCAATAACATTACACCTTGCTCCGCCCATTTTGTTAATGTACCGTTTTGAGGGATTGCATACCCAAGATCATCTTGTAATTCTTGTAGCATATTTCGCAAGCTTGGTGGATGTGGGATTCCTGGCATGACCGAAAAACTTAATCCATGTGCTTGGTTGGATCCATGATATGGGTCCTGACCTAAAATCACGACCTTTACATCATAATAAGCTGACGTAGAAAATGCATTCATTACATCATTCATTGGTGGATAAATTGTTTGTGTTGAATATTCATGTGCTAGAAATTGACTTAGCTTCGTATAGTATGTTTTTTCTAATTCATCTGCAAGTATTGCTTGCCAATCATTCGGGAATACTTCTTTCATCTAATATAAGCCCCTTTCTCTTCTTACAACGGTACAAAAAAAAAATGTTGAATTCAAGCATCAGATCAATTATACCTCGACATAAAAGCGTCCGGAATCTGCTTTGTGCTTGTACAAAGAACTCCTTTACCGGAATGTTTTTTGTGCGAAAGCGTAGCGGCAACTACAACAGGGTTTTGTCTGTGTGAAAGCGTAGCGGCAGCAACAACATGGTTTTGTCTGTGCGAAAGCGTAGCGGCAGCAGCAACAGGAGTTTGTCTGTGCGAAAGCGTAGCGGCAGCAGCAACAACATGATGTTGATCACTCAGTCATTGCCACAGGACATGGCGTTCTTAATTGAGCTTCTCTATTTCAACAGATGTTTGAACACTGGCTGAAAGATGTTAAAACTGACCTTACAAAAATATCTCATTCTGACTATTTTGATAGAATCAGAATAAGACTATACTAGATGGTAATTTTAACGAATTCATTTATAAAGGGGATCTTTCACATGGCTCTTAAAAAAACTTTAACGATTGCTGGTTCAGATACTTCAGGCGGCGCAGGTATGCAAGCCGATCTTAAAACATTCCAAGAACATGGAACATACGGCATGGTGGCATTAACGGTTGTCGTAACAATGGATCCAAACGGTTGGGCACATAATGTAACTCCATTGCCAACCGAGCTTTTACAAAAGCAAATCGATACGGCTCTTTCAACAGGCATTGACGCAATAAAAACTGGTATGCTGTCAACTGAAGAAATCATTCGTATCGCTGGTGATGCTATCTCAAAATCTGGTACACCAAATGTTGTTATTGACCCTGTAATGGTATGTAAAGGGGACGATGAAGTATTAAACCCTGGTAACACAGATGCGATGATTCAACATCTTTTACCATTGGCTACAGTGACAACACCAAACCTGTTTGAGGCTGGACAATTAGCAGGAACTGGAACTCCAAAAACAATCGAAGAGATGAAAATAGCAGCTCGTAAAATTCATGAGCTAGGTGCTAAAGCTGTTGTCATTAAAGGCGGAAAAGCGTTAGCTACTGAAAAAGCAACCGACTTATTCTTCGACGGTGAAAAATTCTACTTATTAGAATCTGAAAAAATCGAATCTACTTATAACCATGGGGCTGGCTGTACATTTGCTGCTTCTGTGACAGCAAACCTTGCAAACGGTCTTTCAGTGCCAGAGGCTGTTATCGAAGCAAAAGAATTTGTATCAGCTGCAATTGCTCACGGTTGGGCATTAAATGACTATGTCGGTCCAGTTATGCACGGTGCAAAATCTCGATTTGGCGCACCACAAGTAACAGTGACAGAAATTTAAACATAAAAGGCATCTGATTAGAAGGCGTTTTGCTAACCAGATGCCTCTTTTACATAGAATAGTTCTCCATCATTTCGAGCCGGTAATATCCCATGGATCGTTCATCGAAATGAATTGAGCCAATGCCTTACTTTCTTTTTTACGCTCTGCACGCGCCTTTGCTCGTTCAGATGCAGTTTCATGTAGCTTTGTCTCCTCTACTGTTTCAGGGATGACGCGTGGAACTGGGGCTGGTTTATTATTTTCATCTAATGCGACAAAGGTTAAAAATGCTGTTGCTGCTACCTTTCGTTCTCCTGTTTTCAAATTTTCAGCAATGACCTTTACGAAAACCTCCATTGAAGACGTTCCTGTCCATGTTACATAAGATTCGAAGTATACAGAATCAGTTGGTCGAATTGGATGTAGGAAATCGACAGAATCCGTTGAGGCTGTCACGGAATCTCTACGACTATGCTTAGCAGCTGAAATTGAAGCTACCTGATCGATATCACTCATTAATCGACCGCCAAACAGTGTATTATGATTGTTAACATCATTCGGAAAAACTCGACTTGTACGCATAACTCTTGATTCTCTACAATATTTAGAGCCTTTATTCACATCCATTCCCCCTAAAAACTACTGTTTTATTTCGGTTCATCACCAAAAGTTGTGAATGACACTTGTAAAGACGTATACCTTGTCTATAAGTTGATTGCGCGAGCTCATAGAGGAACGAAGTCTAAAAACATCACGCCCTGTGATAACGCCTTCGTGACCAACATCCCCTTTGGCCCAAGCGGTAGTTGGAACGGAAATCAACCTTACGCCTTTATTTCTACTATAATGCTCTAATTCCCCATAATTATCAATTTTATTATTAGAAAATTACAAAATTTTAACTTAACAGTGAATGATTAGTACTTCAAATGCAAAAAGCACAGGACAAGATACGCTACCATTTCTTATGCCATATATTAGCTGTATATGGGAGGCGTAAAAATGAAAAAGCAAAAATATGAAAAATTAATTGAAGAACCCGATTTACTCTCAGGAGAATTAACCTCTTCTAAAGTAGAAGTAATTTCTTCCATTGTTTTAACGTTAGGTTACGCATTATCAACCCTCGCCACGATATTAGCCTTGCAGGAGGAAGAGGAATTGGCACACGAAAAAAAGGCAAAAACACAGGATCAAAATCTACAATTTAAACAAATGTGTAAACAACTACAAAGTGTCAACAATCGCCTAGATTCTATAGAACGCAAGCTTAACCGATTTTAATAAATACATACTCCTGAAATCTACTAAAAACAAATGCACTGGGGAGTCCGAAGTAAAAGTAAGCGCTCCACCACTTTTGTCCGAGGAATCAAAGCTATCTCGAGGATGTAGCACTTTAGCCCAGACGAAAACTTTGCCTTTGGATTAAAAATCTATAGTTTTTTTAACAATTATTAAAAGCCGCGATTCTCCGTCATAAAAGAGAATTGCGGCTTTTTTACTATACTATGATAATGAGTTTCCGTCTTCTTCCCTTATCACAGCTACACATATCAATGTTGAAGGAACGTCATCTATTGTACCAAGATAGAATTAGTTATTACGTAGTTTATAATTCCCTTCAACATTACACGCTGCCTAACTGTCGGTTTAGGAAGAAATCATGGTCGCAGTATCTTTTTATTTGTGAAACCGTATACAATACAAAACACCACATTTTGTACAAAATTGCTTTCACATTCATTATATTGATACATTACAAAAATTTTTTCAAGAATATTGCTCTAAAAGTAGTAATTCGATTAATTATGCCTCGGCATAATTACGTTCGGAGGCTTTGTGTTTCTTGCCTTATATATTCCCATACAAACATTAGAAAAAGGCATTAACGATAAGGATTTATACTTTCTCGTTAATGCCTTTTATTTTCATTATGGCTTAAATCGATTTTTTATAAGCATTCATTGTTGAAGTATATTGGAATAATTTAGGGTTGACTAGTCCCTCACGTAAATCCATCATTCCCAATTGTCCCATTCTATTTAATAAAGGAACTAACCAACTACCACTTGGAGCACCTTGTAACGTTTTAATTTGATTGGATGATAACTTTGAAACTTTACTAGCATCAATTGGTTCTTTTGCATTTTCTATCGTTTCTTTAAAAGCTTTCGTATCAACTTTGTACATATTTTCTCCAACTTGCTCAGTAAAACCTTTGTATCCGTAAGCTCCTCGAAGGATTAATAACCTTATACTCATATCTTCCATAGAAACCATTTAATTTACACCCCCAACATTTTACATCATTTGTAATACATATCAATCATCGTCCAAGAAATGACATTTTTAACACCTCTTTGGGTCATCACCAAAAGTTGTGGATGACATTTGTTAAAACATATGCCATGTATTAATTGATCTTCGTTCCGACTGGGCGACTCCTTAGGGATTAGCGTTACAGATGAGACCCTGCGGCGTGCATGTAGAGGAACGAAGACTAAGAGCATCACATCAGGGATTTATCGAAACAAAATCGCTCTTTATCGAAACTATTTGAGCTTTTATCGAAACAAAATCTCATTTTATCGAAACTTTTTGGGCTTTTATCGAAAAACAAGCTCTTTCTAGCAAAGAAATCAACCACACGTTATGGTGAAGAGCCATCCCTTTTCAATTTAGTAAAAAATAAACCAATCTATAATCGACTTCTCACTTTATTAACTTATATCAATTATCGTGAATATGTATTATTACTGTCTCTTTTCAACAAATAACAAAATTAGTGTTGCCAATGGACCTAATAAAAGAGAAAGTAAAAACCAATTTAACCCCGTTCTATTCTTCCCTTGTGCAAGTGCAGCATTTATCAACGCCAATGTACCCCAACCTACAAAAAATTGATTATCCATTATCTCCCTCCCTATTTCATTTAACCATTCTTTACAGTTAGTGTACGTTTCTTCACAAATTTGTTCATAACACCTCGTTAGAAGAATTGTTTATATTTTTATCTTTCTAATACTATACAATATTGTTCTTTATATTTTTCATGGTTCCAATTGTACATTTGTACCAGATGGTTTAGAGATAATTCTTCATAGTGACATCTAATATACGGTATATTTATTTCATTATCGTCATGACCAACCCATACTCTCCATAGCTCTAATATCTGTCCTTCTCTAATATTTTCTTTTAGGTACTCCAGTAATTGCTTTGCCCTCAATTCCGAATAGATAAAATTCACTTCATAAATGAATGGATAACTTGTATATCCACTTACATCATAGTAAGCGTCCTTTTTAATGACCAATTCATTTAAGTCATCTTCATTTCCAACAAATAATATTTTGGCATTAGGGTCCATCTTCTCCCAAGGTACCAACTCATGTGGTTTTATTTCTAATCCAATAGCTTCCTTAACAGTAATATACTTTGCTTTTGTTTTTAATTCTGGCATTTCATAATTTGTTGCTATAAATGAACAAAAACTCATTTATCCACCTCCTAAATTTAATCCTTATTAAATTATCCTACTTACGTTAGTTGAATAAGAATCCGTTCTGCAACTCTTAAGAATTCGAATTTCTATTTTGAAATCCCCTTCCATATTTATTACAGTCTAACAATATAACATTATAAACCATACGCTACTCATTGCGACTTGACATAACAACAGAATTAGCCAGTGACGATAAAGGATAAACCCTTGTCGTTACTGCCTTTTCGTTTGAATCACTAGTTATTGTTTATACAGGATTTTATACACAATTGGTTTGACAGCGTTTCTGGACTCTCTTACTACCTGTAGCATTTATAAAATCTTGCATAACGATTATGGAGGTTTTATCCTAAAGAACTTTTTAAAAAATCCAATACGATCCTTAAAACAAATTCATTAAAGATTCTACATGAACAAGCATTCGAAATTTCTTTAGGAAATCCGAGTTATTATAAAGAGGCATTCAATTTCCCTTTGTGAATTTTTTTTACTATACTTAAAGGAGAAATAATCGAGAGGAGTGTTAAGGTGCAAGAAGTACAAGTAAAAACGTTGCAGGAATTATTAAATTCTTTCGCCAACAAAGACGTTTATATTCATCTTGAGACGACAAACGGTTCTTATGCAGCACACTTTGATGAGAAATTTTTTAATGCAGGTGCTTTTATTCGCAATGCCAAGATCAACTATGAGCTTGCTAAAGTGGTAGATGATTCACCCCATCGTGTCGGATTAAAAATGGCGCATGGCTGGGTTTATGCTCAAGGCATCACACATTTTGAATTAGATGATTTAGGCCGTTTATTAATGGCTGGGCTTGACTACTCTGGTAAATTGGCGATAGCACTAGAAATTAGCGAAACGCCATTTACTTATTAAGGGGGACGACTTTTTGAATTTACAACCACAACGTCATATTTTAATTGTTTACCCTCACCCGGATGATGAAGCATTTTCAGTATCTGGAACAATTGCCTACTATACAAAGAAAATGAATACTCCTGTTACATATGCCTGTTTAACTTTAGGGGAAATGGGTCGTAATTTAGGAAATCCACCTTTTGCTACACGTGAATCCTTGCCAGAAATTCGACGCAAGGAGCTGATCGCGGCAGCAGAGGCTATGGGAATACAAGATTTACGTATGCTTGGTTTCCGTGATAAAACGATTGAATTTGAAGACGATGAAAAAATGGTGAAGCTGGTTGAAGGTTTAATAGAGGAATTAATGCCTTCTCTTATCATTACATTCTTACCTGGTTTTGCAGTTCACCCTGACCATGAGGCAACAGCACGTGCCGTAGTAGAAGCTGTGCGTCGTATGCCAAAAGCTGCACGTCCACAAGTGTTAGGATGTGCCTTTGCAAATGATACCATTGAAAAAAATGGGGAGCCCCATGTTGTCTACGATATTCGTGAAATGAAGACGGATAAAATTAAAGCATTACAAGCACATGCGTCCCAAACTGCTTGGATGATGCAAGAAACTGAAAAACGCGTTGATGACGGTGAGCCAATGAGCGAAAGCTGGTTGAATGTTGAAAAGTTCTATATCGTGAACCCTGACCACTATGCAAAATAAAAATAAAAAAGGTTCTGTCCTCTTTCTTTAAAGAGAACAGAACCCTTTTTAATTAAGCGACTTTTAATTTCTTTAAAATATGAACAAGGAAAGTTAGAGAAAATACAATAATGAGAACGACAAAGAACATATAGTGTGGAACTTCAACACCAATGATACTAACTAGCATTTTCAGCGCAATAATGCCGATAATAATAAATGCCGCCGTCTCTAGTTCTGGTATTTTTTCAATTATGATTAAAAATAGGCCTGCAATGGTTCTCATCATTAATATTCCTAGCATCCCCCCGATTAGTAATATCCAAATTTGATTAGAAATCGCAAATGCGGCAAAAATCGCATCAATTGAAAAGGCAATATCCATTAACTCTACTGAAATAACAGTCGCCCAAAACGTTCCAAAGATACGAACCATCAACCCTGATTTTTTGACTTCCTTGACACTATCCTCTGTCCCCATCTGTAAAAAATGGGCGACACAAAGCCAACCTAGATACAAAGCTCCTAGCAATTTAATAAACCAAAAATCTACTAAATAAACGCCTATTCCGATAAACAAGAATCGGAAAAAGTAAGCACCTAACATACCATACATTAATGCGCGTTTACGTTGCTTGTTTGGTAAATGTTTGACCAGCACAGCCAAGACAAGTGCATTATCTGCTGAAAGTAAACCTTCAATAATGATGAGTGTTGATATTAACCCCCAAGAAACGGGGTCTGTTAAAACTTCTTTCCACATTTCCCAATCGAAAAATTGAATGTATGTAGATAGAATTCCTTGAATGATTTCCAATTACATACCCTCCTACTTGTCCTAAAGTATTCTAGTATATGCTGGACCATTTTCGTTATGAAGAAAAAAGCGTATCCTTTATTTCTATAAAAAATTTCGGTTACCCGTTGAAAGAAGTTAAAATAGACACCGAAAATTTAGAATTTACTAAAAATTAATGACAAAAAGCTGATAAAGTGTGCTATCATAGATAAATGTTTTAAACGGATAACGGAGGATGAATACTATGGAAGCTACTGACGCTAGAACCGTGCAAGTAGAAAATATCTTGATTGCACATCATTTCTTAAAAGACGTAGTGGTGCACACACCGCTACAAAAAAATGAATATTTATCCGAGAAATACGGAGCTAATATTTATTTTAAACGTGAAGATTTACAGCATGTGCGCTCATTTAAACTTCGAGGTGCCTATTATAAGATTAAAAAAATTGAAGAAGATGCTCGCCAAGCTGGTGTTGTTTGTGCAAGTGCGGGCAATCATGCCCAAGGTGTTGCTTACGCCTGTGCACAACTGAAAATTCAGGCAAGCATTTTTATGCCTCAAACTACACCTAAGCAAAAAATTGATCAAGTGCGTATGTTTGGTCGTGATTATGTAGAAATTATTTTAGCGGGCGATACGTTTGATGATTCTGCAGAAAGTGCATTAGCTTACTGTGAACAACACGATAAAATCTTTATCCATCCATTTGACGATTTTGATGTCATCGCAGGCCAAGGAACGGTTGCCGTTGAAATTATGAATGACATGGAGGAACCGATCGACTACATATTTGGTAGTATCGGTGGTGGTGGCTTAATGTCAGGTGTTTCTGCCTACGTGAAAAACCTTTCCCCTACTAGCAAAATTATCGGTGTAGAGCCTGCTGGGGCGGGCAGTATGAAGGCTGCATTTGCAGAAGGCGGTGCAGTGGCACTTGATTGGATTGACAAGTTCGTAGATGGTGCTGCAGTAAAATGCGTCGGCAATCACACTTATGATGTTTGTCGCCGCTATTTAGACGACATCGTACTAGTACCAGAAGGAAAAGTATGTACAACAATCTTAGATCTTTATAATAAACACGCCATTATCGCAGAGCCTGCTGGAGCATTATCAGTTGCAGCACTCGACTATTATAAGGAAGAAATTAAAGGCAAATCTGTCGTTATCATCATTAGTGGCGGTAATAATGACATCGGACGTATGCAGGAGATTAAAGAAAAATCTTTAATTCACGAAGGATTACTCTACTACTTCATCGTAAGCTTCCCACAGCGAGCAGGCGCACTTCGCCAATTCTTAACAAGTGTTGTAGGACCCAATGACGACATTACAACTTTCGAGTATACAAAGAAAAACAACAAAGAAAGTGGCCCTGCCTTAGTCGGTATCGAGCTTGGTAATCGTGATGACTACGAGGGATTACTAGCACGCATGGATGAGTTTGGCTTCAAATACAAAGAAGTTAACAACGACATTCAACTATTCGGCTTACTAGTCTAAAATAAAGAGTCACACTTCTCTGTATGTAAGTGTGGCTTTTTTTTGTGGGGATGAGAGGTTTATCGGGGCACTTTTGAGATTTATCGAGAACTTTTGATTGTTTATCGAGACTTTTTTGAAGTTTATCGAAACTTTTTTGAGGTTTATCGAAACTTTTCTCTTGTTTATCGAAACTTTTCAGCATTTTATCGACATCTACCTTACAAGCGACACTATCTGACCGCACCGATAGTTTGCGTCGCTTACATTTAATCTAACAATTTGGCAGGAATTATATATTTTCTATTTTTATTTTCACCTATCGCTTCAAATTTTAACTTTTTCAATAAATAATAAACTGCCTTCTCTGAGTCAATATCAAAAAAATTACGAAATTGAGCATTTGTAATATTGTTGCTTATCGAGTCACACTTCTATGTAAGTGTGGCTTTTTTTTGTGGGGATGAGAGGTTTATCGGGGCACTTTTGAGATTTATCGAGAACTTTTGATTGTTTATCGAGACTTTTTTGAAGTTTATCGAAACTTTTTTGAGATTTATCGAAACTTTTCTCTTGTTTATCGAAACTTTTCAGCATTTTATCGACATCT
>NZ_JARVRU010000030.1:0-51737 GCF_030209535.1 Lysinibacillus sp. fls2-241-R2A-57 | reverse complement strand
AAAAATCGTGTTATTCTTGTTCAAGAGAGATTCCTCATTTCGTAATTGTTTGTGTGGTAACTAACATTTTACATGAGAATCTCTCTTTTTGTATAATTTTCATTGGAAGAAATTAGATAATCAACACGCGTGATTCAGGAATTTACTATGATTAGGTAAAGCAATCTGCTCAAATTCAGTTGTTAGCTTATACAAATTTTTTGTAAGTTCTTCTCCCTTCATTGGTAATCCGTGTCCAGTAACAGCGACTGAAGGTTTTAGTGCTTCTAATTTTTTTACGGAATCCCAAGCAGCCTGCCAATCCGTCGTAAAATATCGTGGCGGCCCACTAATTTCCTTTTTTTGTAACAACACTTTATAGAGCGATTCTTGTTTAACCGTAACAAATGCATCTCCGACAATTAACGCTCGATCTTCATCACGAAATAAAGATATATGCCCTGGCGTATGACCCGGAGTATGAATCCAACGAAAACCTTGCATAAAAGGAATACTACCATCGGCCGGGAGCACCTCAACATTGTTCCCTAAGTTAATAGCTTCATTCGGGAAAATTGATGACACTTTTGCTAATAAGCCACCATTTACAATTGGATCAGGTTCAGGATAATTTTTTTTACCCGTTAAATAAGGTAATTCTAAAGGATGGGCATAAACCGGCATACCCCAGTGTTCAATTAAATCAATTATCGCCCCAACATGATCAAAGTGACCATGAGTCAAAATTAATGCTTGAGGACGACTAGTTGATCCAAACCTCTTCTCTGCTATTGAAATAATGTTATGCGCACTTTTTGGCATACCAGCATCCACTAAAACAAATTCACTTTTATGAGGATTACTGTAAAGCACAATATTAACAATTTGAATCGTATGCTGGTATAAATCAGGTAATACTTCAATACCATCTCCGCTCCAAATTGAAGTTGCTGGAATATATTTAAAGTCGCTACCATAGTTCATATCTTCATGCACGGAAAACCCTTCTTCCTCATTAAATTGTAGACAATCATATTTTTCCTTTATACAGTAATAATAATGCAAGAAAAAAATGGATTATAATTCAAAATAACTAGCGACTTTGTTAGCTAACTTCCGCTTCATGTCCCCTTTCATTATTCCCTTTTAATTGCCCTTGCAAAAACCTCTTCCCCAATCGACACATGTCATCTTTACCATCGGTGATAAGTAATAAAATAGTCATATTGTATATTGTTACCTACAAATGTATAATTTTACTATCCTTCACTAAAAGTGAGTGATTATGATTTAAACTGCGCCAAATAAAAAATATGGAGAGGAACGTGAAAGCTTGGAGACCCTTATGTATATTCTAGGAATTATTGTAGCGATTGTATTTTTAATTATTGTAGGTTTAATTACAGCAAGCAAACGAATTACGAAACAAAATAAAAAAATGCGAGTAGAGATGGAAATGGCTAACACATTATCGAAGGAGAAACAGCATTTGCTTGCCTACGGTGCCAATCTCGCTCTTTACCGCTCTGAGTCTCCACGGATACTGCAGATGAACGTAGATCATGAAACTTTGAAAGAAGGCCTTTCTTCATATTGGGACATTAGTAATTCAGAGGAGGCTGTGCAAACTCTGGAATGGCTGCTATCGGAAGGGCACCGTACGAATTTTGATGAGCTTCTTCTGGCGTTGAAAGCTGGACAATCTTTTACAGAGGAGGAAGTGGGTAAATCGCAGGAATGCTATAAATCCGCTCAAGAAGCGATGATAAAGAAGCTTTCCTTTATGAAATCCGATTTTGACCAGGTGAACACTATTGCTGCTTGGGATTTTGAACGAGCTGTAAATATTGCAAGATGGAGCTACATACTTGGTTATTTAACCGAAGAACAGGCATGGAGCTATATTGATAGAGCAGCTGATGCGGCTAGTCCTTTCTTCCAATCCTGGAAGGACTATTTTATTTCATTTGCATTTGGCCGTGCCATTGCTTACGAGGGTGACATTTACGATATCATTTGGAACGGGAAAGAATTGCTGGAAGAAAAGGATTCAATTTGGAATGAATTTAGCATTAAGCTACCCGTAGCAGGAAGCCGATAATTTAGCATTGGACAAGTTTTATACAGTAAGAAAAAATGGAATATGATAAAAACTATTAGAAAAAACCTGCTAGATTTTAGCGACTTCCTTAGCTAAAATCTAGCAGGTTTATTATTTACGAACGGCTTCAAATGTTATCAAAGAATGCTCTTTTGAAGGCTTCTTGTTATAAATGTATTCAGCGGAGCAAGTAATATCAGAAAAACCTATGCTCGATAATATGTGCTGGAATTCTTCTATCCCGTACCATCTTATCGGAAATCTTTGTAATTCTGTATCTATTAATTTCCCATTTCTCCATTTTTCATATTTTAAAATGGTTAGCGTATATTGATCGACCCAGTTCATTTCAACGGATTTTCGTTCTAAAGCAATTCCTTCCTCTTTGGAAATCTCATAGTAGGATGAAGTAATCTCCCCTGTTCGCCAGTCTGTAGGTAAAAGCAAGTCTACAATTAGGCGACCTCCAGGTATTAAATGATTATACATACATGTTAATGTATCCATCGCATCTTTAGTATTCTCTATTAAACAAAACGAACCTGTCGGCATAACAATCGCTTCATATTTTGAGTCTAATGAAAAATTGCTCAAGTTACCTTCATATAAATTCGGCTTGAATCCTCTTTCTTTACAGTAGTTCCGGCATAAATCTAACATTTCAGGCGAGTAGTCGATTCCCTCAACATTATATCCGTTTTCAAGTAAAGGAATTAAAAAACGTCCAGAGCCAACTCCTGCTTCAAGTACTCTTCCCTGGACTCCTTTTAATCGTTCAAGATAATATTCAATATCCCCGCCAATAGAATATCCTACTGGTTTTGTTAAATCATAAAGTTCTGTACATAAAGGACCGTAATAACTATACATTTCAATTTTCCTCCGATTTCGCGCAGAAGAATCTATTAATTTCTCACTTAATTCTCCCACACCTTAAATTTGTTTGATGGAAAAATAGAGTTGACTATCATTATTAATCACTCACTTTCAGGTTCATCACCATAGCGTGTGGTTGATTTCCGTTCCGACTAGGCGCTTTGTTGCTGTCGCTTCGCTTTCGCACAGAGCAAAGCTTCCAGGGGGCGTCCGATGAGCCGCTTCACTCGCTCTGCTCGCTCCAGGGTCTCATCTGTGACGCTAATCCCCTAGGAGTCGCCCAGCCTCCACTCCAATCAACCAATATACAGTAAATATATTTAAAAAAATGTCATCCACTACTTTTGGTAACGAGTTCACTTTTAGTGAAATATAGTAAAATTATACATTTCTAAACAATATAACTCAACATATTTATTACTCCACTAAAGCGAGGAGTTGATTTCCATTCTGACTGGGCGCTGTCCTAGTGGCGTCCAATGAGTCACTAATCCCAAAAGAGTAACCTAGTCTTTACTTGAATAAACTTATACACATTACCAAACTTTTGGAAATCAACCTTCTTATAATCATGGATTGATTTTTTTAAGAGCCCCTTCCAAAAAAAGATTTGTTTTCAATCGTTTCTACAATATAATGTACGAATTAGCACAAATTATCAAAAAAACTTATATTTTAGCTATAACATTAAAAAGAGAAAGGGGCTATGGTATGGATTATTTTGAAAGGATTCAAAATTCGATTGAATATATTGAAGAGCATTTACAGAATGCACTATCAATTACAGAAGTATCATCAAAATCCTATTTTTCAGCTTTTCATTTCCAAAGACTTTTTCAAGCAATTACTGGATTTTCGGTTCAACAATATATTAGAAATAGAAGGCTTTCTGAAGCTGCACAATTATTAGTAACAACCACAAAAAACATATTAGAAATCGCGATGACGTATCAATACGGTTCCCATGAAGCATTTACACGAGCCTTTATTAATCACTTTGGGATAACTCCCGCGCAATACCGAAAAGTAAAAAAGCCCATTCCCCTTCAAACCAAAATAAATTTTTTGGATTATAAAATGAAAGGGAATTTGATGATGAACAAGCCTGAAATCGTTCACCTCCAGAAAAAGCTTATTACTGGATATGTATACAAAACTACTTTATTGGACGAAAAGTATTTTGTAGATATTCCTGAATTTTATTTTGATTTTGGTAAAAATCAGTATTATGTGCGGATCTCCAATAAAGTTACACCCAATATGGCTTATGGGATCACCACTAATTTTCAAGAGGATGGACATTTTTCCTTTATCGTAGGCGAAGAAGTACAGAAAAATAATATTTCTTTAGGTGACAACTTCGTCAATACTGAGATCCCCGAAGGAAAATATGCGGAGTTTAAAAGTGATGGGACTTCTGAATCCGTTCAAAATACAAGACGTTATATTTATGGAGTTTGGCTACCAAATTCGAATTACGAAAGAAATAGCGGCCCTGATTTTGAGATTACTGATGTAGTAAATTCTAAATTTCCTAACGATATGAAAATGAAAATTTACATTCCGATAAAATGAAACTTCATTCAGAGGGAGATTTTTATCCCTCATAGAATAATAAAGCCTTCACATCCTGTGAAAAAGCTTGTGTGAACAACATCCTGATGCAGTCGCTTCGCTTTCGCACAGTAAACAATTGTTGCCACCCCTACCAATGGGACGTTTGCTGGCAGTTATATACTTATAAAAAATGAGGAGAGAATACAATGAATCTAGAAAAAGTGTTTGCAGAGTTCCCATTATTAAGCTCAGAAAATCTAGTGCTGAAAAAAATTGAGGATGCACATTTACAGGAAGTATTTTCAATCTATGATAATGACAAAGTATTTGAATATTGTGGGATTATCCCTAAACACAATATCCAAACTGTGGGTAAAATGATTGGGCATTTTGATAGGGATTATCAGAAGAAAAGCCGAGTTAAATGGGGCATTTTCCTAAAGTCTCAAAGTGATACATTGGTTGGCATTATAGAAGCAATGGATTTTAATCAAAAAGTGAATATGGTGACGATTGGTTACTTTTTAGCAGAGGATTATTGGAGTAAAGGTATTGCAACTGAAGCCGTTAAAATTCTCGTAAAATTTTTATTTGAGGAAGTTAATGTCAATCGCATACAAGCGGATGTTATGCCATTAAATGAAACATCCAAAAAGGTTCTCCTTAAAAACGGATTTTTAAAAGAAGGACTTTTAAGACAAGCTACCTTATGGTCTGGTAAAGGAGTAGTGGATTTAGAAATATACGGATTGCTAAAAGAAGAGTACAAAGTGAAATAAATAATTTTCCTTAAAGATTGTGTGTTCTATTCTTTAATTTTTTGAAACGCTCTTTCGATATGATTGTATGCTTTTATGATTTCCCCATCTCTTTGCAATAATAAAGGGCCTTTGTTGATAAGGTCATAAAATGATACGTATAAAATTAGGTTTTTGTAAATAGACATATTACCCATTCACCTTGGTTTTTCAACATAGACTAATCATTTGGATTGCCCGAGCTGCAGTGCATACTCCTGGAAATAGGAGAAACGGCTATGCTAGTAATCATTGACTCTGAAAAAATCGAAGCCATTCGTAATAATACCCCTTCAGGCTAATAATAAGCAAACAAAGTTAACACTCTAGGCTCTTCCAATCTGGAAGTAGCCTTTTTGGAATGAAGTGACTTAGCTTCTATTGCACATTTAAAAAGACTACATTTCTATAGCCATATTTATAACTGTAATTTACCAAGTTTCTCCTGATAACAAATTGACCATTTCGTCAAAAGTGCATACACACCTAATTTTTGCTAACATCATTTATGAGATAATAAAATTAATACATAATATCAACACGCCGAAAGAGTGATTCTATTGAACAATGAGTATAAACTTATCAACTCGCAATACCGTAACATGCGAATAGCTTATTTCATAGTTATTGTTATCACCATTTCACTCGGCTTAGCTTCTAGAAAATGGAGTACCCTACTCCCGTCATTTGTAGCGCAAAACGCAGGGGACATACTATGGGCGATGATGGTCTATTTCGGATTTCGATTGTTGCTAGTGCGTCAGAGCACCCTCACAGCCATTTTGCTCAGTTTTTTGTTTAGCTTCGGTATTGAATTTAGCCAGTTGTACCAGGAAGACTGGATTAATCAGATTCGTGGGACATCACTCGGGGCTTTGATCTTGGGCAAAGGGTTTCTTGTAGAGGATTTGGTTCGATATACAGTAGGGATCATGATTGCTACTGTATTAGATAAGCTGGCACTTAAGTTCACTCTTCGAAGTTAAATCAACAATTTAATTTTAGAATAAAAAATGCTCATCAACATAACGTGTGGTTGATTTCCGTTCCGACTGTGCGCTTTGTTGCTGACGCTTCGCTTTCGCGCAGAGCAAAGCTTCCTTGGGGCGTCCGATGAGCCGCTAATCCCCAAGGAGTCACCCAGCTGGAACGAAGATAAACCTATATACATTTGGATACGTTTTAGCAAATAAATCCACAACTTTTAGTGATGAGCCATAAAAAAGCTACTCGGACTATTTATTTTAAACAATTTTAAACAATTGCCCCGCCAGTTAAAAATTATAGTTGATTACCATGAAATACTTTTAATATAAAATCAAGTTCTGGTACTTGTAATTTATGATACGATTCTAAAAAAGAAGTGTTATCATAAGTTGCTTCTTCCAATTTAATTTCAATTGTTTCATTCGTAAATGCTATAATTGCATAAGGTGCTGTTGATTTATCGTTACAACCAAGGGAACCTGGATTCAAGTATATCGTTTTATTCCCTATAAAATAATGAGTGGAATGATGGTGTCCAAAACAAATCAATTTTTCATTGTTACCTTCAAATAATTTTTCTAGGTTTTCATTACTTGGGGTAACAATTGAACTAAATGGATCCTTACTAATATGTTCATTTTTGTAATTGTTTTTAATTTGGTAATGAGTAAATAAAATTGAATGTCCTTCTATATTTTCTTTAATTGTACGGTTTAATTTTTCTAACTTAGGAATAAATGATTCATCCAGTCTATCTAAAATCCATTGATGGTGTTCTTTTGTGTGAGCATGACTTTTGGGATATTCTTGACCTTTTGCTAAGGCTAAGATTGCTTCATCGTGATTACCAGTTATTATTAAAATATCATTTCTAGAGAAAAGCATTTGTAAAACTTCATTAGAGTCAGGACCAATTCCAATCATGTCTCCCAAACAATATATACGTTCAATGTCTTTTCTGCTATCTATATCAGAAAGAACGGCATTTAATGCTGATGCATTGCCGTGTATATCTGTAACTATTGCTATTCGCATAATTAGTTTCCCCATTTCAAAAATTTACTATATATTCTCCTTTACCCATCAAGATTCCTTCTCCACACGTTAGCCATCCATTTAGCGCAAAAAATGAAAGATCATTAAATTCTTTCGTGGGAGTTCAATAGTTAATTGCTATTCAAACAATGAAACTTTTGGTTCTATTCCATAACAATGAACAAGCATTGAGTTTAATTGCCCTCTGTGGTGATAAACGTGAGCTAGAATCTCTAATAACCATTCATATCGTGAGTATGTTACACCCCAATAAGAAGTAATTTTCTCATGAAGTTCAACTTCTGTATAATTCATAAATTTATCTTCTAATAATTGATAATTTTTTATCAATGCATCTTTCATCTCATTTGGACTCTTATATGAAACACTTAAATAAAATTTATTCATCTTATCTTGAGATGCACCATCTGAAATAAGTGAATCAGCTTTACAAATAACGGCAATATGTTCTAACAGTTCTCCTATGGAATATTTGCCAGGTGTAGGTCTCTTTTGCAAGTCATGTTCTGCTAACTTTTCTATCATCTCAATAATTGTCGTTAAAGCGAATTTAATTTGATGTAATGCGCTTTTACAATATATATTCATCTTATCCTCCTTAATTTTAAAACTCTATTCAACTAATCTATGTTATTAACTTAATAAACGAATAATCAGATGCTCCTTTATAGCGTAACATATTTTAAAATATTTGTTCGGAGAAGTGTGTATTGTCAATAGGTCTTTGTATTCCCTTGTTTTTTGAATGCGCTTTGTATATCATTGAAACTTTTGATGTTTTCCCGGAAGCTTTACGAATGAAAATTGGATTATTTTGATTAAATAACACGGCTGATAAAAGAAGGTGAACATATTACATTTAACTCCTTAGCCAACAGCAAACCGCCCTTTCTAAAAGTCAAAAACACCTTTATACTTCTAGGTAGGGTAAATTAATTCGATGTACGAGGAGGTATTTCAAGAAGAAATGTTGCAGATATCCATTTTGAAATGTTCTATAAAGAGCACCAAGAAAATACTTCTAATATTCCAATCAACATTTGACACCATTGTCCATAAAAAAAGAAATATGGAAAACGCAGATTTAAACTTTGATAGCTTATCCTTATACTTAGAACACAAATTTCCCGACAGATTAAATCCGGACAATTACACTGATATTTCAGATTTATTGGAAAGTCTAATTTCTCATGGCTATTCAATGCTTCAAACACTTGATGAGCAGATAGATAAAGGATTATTAGCTTTTTATGCATATGAAGAGGACACGTATGATGAAAAATATTTTTCAAAAACTGGTGTCGTAAGAAGTATTCTATGCATGTTAAATAAAAAATTTGAAAAGCATATATTCCCACTAAGTAAAAAGAATGAGGATAAGTATGCTCCGTACCGACATTTAATAAATAATGACTGATTAATTAGCTTACTTGTAAAAGGGCCTTGAATTAACAAGCCCTTTTCATTTGTAGGAGTCCCCAGTCGGAACGCAGAGCAACTAATATACAGGGCATATATTTAAAAAAAATGTGATCCACAACTTTTGGTGATGAGCCAAATAATTATAAAATTAAAAGCAGAAAAGGCTCTTTGTCCTTTTCTGCTTACTGTGTATCTATATCCCAATCTCTATTATACTGATCAAGACTTTCTATCATATTCTTAATCACCTTTAAGGCACAATGCTACTTCCCAAAAGTATCCTTGCCGGGTAAGGTATCATCAAGTTTTTGCCACCACATCATTTCTCACTGACGTTCACTATGCTAACTTATAGCTTATCAAATTCCACTCCGTATTTATTGAAGATTGCATTGTATTTATTTTCGAAAATAGACCATCGCTGTTCCGTTCCGTACTTTTCCTGCAATGCCTTCAAATAATTTTTAGCCGCTACTACATCATTGGATTGTAATAATAAATGAAAGCTCTCCTCGCCCAGATGTAAAAATGGACCTGAAGTGTAATAATCAACAATGGATCTTGCACTAGTCATAGTATCAAAGAAATGAATAACCTCTTCTAATCCACTTAGCAGCGTTTTTCTTAATTCATCCATATTCGTATCATGAGTGATTGCAAATCGATCTGGAACAGACTTCACAATTCCCCCAATTCTTGCTCTGAAGTGACACTCTGCTTCTTTTGGTGCTGTCAGAATCTCTCTCGATTGTAACTGTGCCAACTCAGCCGCATAAATACCGCAGTTCACATAAAACATTACATTGTCCGCTGAATTGCCAGAGGATTTTTGGAAATTGAACATGTAGATGAGGCTATCTGTTACCTTATAGAAATTCAAACTCTTCTTTGAGAAGCCACACTTGGAAAGGAACGGCTTTACGTCCTGCTTAATCAAATCACTATAGAGCTGTTGCAACATGATTCCTCCTAGAAGAATACTAAAGATTTTTTGTTTCAAATACGTATTTGCTAAGACTTTCGAAGATATTTTCTAAACTACAAAAGTCTTTTTGCAAATATCTTTTTTACAAATTCAGTTTTAAAATCAGTATATTCATTAATATTTGGTGAGTTATTTTGTCGTAAATAATCTTCTTTAATATTGGCATACGCCTTTTTTTCAACCTCATGCTCATTTAAATAATCTCTGAAAAAGATAAGGTTTGTCCACAATTCCTCTTTAAAACTTACTGCATGAATAAAATGTGTTTTCACCTCAAATTTTTCATTTGTAAATTTTGCAAATACTACTTCATTTGTTCTCTCTACACGTAGTCGATAAAAACCAATTTTTCGAAGATTCTTTTCCATTTCCTTATCGATTTTATGAAGATCATCGACACCTAATAGAATATCAATAATTGGCTTTGCACTTATCTTCTCAATTGCAGTACTTCCAATATGCTCTATACGATTACCATCAATTTCTAAAACAGATTGTATTTCTTGCTTCACTTTTAAAAATTCATTATTCCATTCTGAATCAAATGGTACAATTCTTACTTCATTATTTTTTAATCCAAGTTTTATAATGATTTCCCCCTTTGTGTCACCGATCTTACCTAGCATTAAAAACTTGTTAAATTAACTTTAAATGGAAAATCGCTAGAGAAATATATTACTTCCCTAGCGATTTTATTTTTAGTATGCCTGCCTACACAGCGTCACTAACTGCTATCATTCTTTTCTATTCATTCATCCAGTTGATTAATTCTCTATCAAAAGTATCTGGTTCTTCAAACATTGGATTATGGCCACTTTGTTCAAAAATGACTTTCTTCACATTTTCATATGAATGATCAATTGAATTCCAGAGTGAAACAGGAGCTACTAAATAATCATACCGACCTAATCCTAAAAAAATCGGTTTATCGAAATGAGCCATTGATTGGATTAGATTTCGTTCAGCAAATGCTATCCCCCAAAGGTAATCAATAACTTCCATATTAGTATATACGCCATCCCACATAGAAGCAGCATCGAATGTATAATCATAAAAACTATGCGCTCCCATGCGAATACACATATGCACAAACCGTCTTTCAGGATCATTGTTAATATCATTTTCTAAGAAAGCAATATCATGCTCAAATTGCTTTTTTCGCTCAGCACTGGCAGTCTCAGTAAAAAAGGAAAAACTTTGATTCTGTCTGTCTTGACTGTTTGTTGGTGCAGAATTTAATAAAATGACCTTTTGAACAAACTGAGGATATTTTTTAGCATAGGCCATAGCCATAAATGCATGTCCAGAATGTCCTAAGATGATAATATCTTCAAGCTTGAGCATTTGTCTTGCAGTTTCGATATCGTCTACAATTTTATTTAAAGTATAATCTTCTTTCTTTAAAGAGCATGGAGGCTTCACAAAACCTCTATGATCTAAGAAGATAAATTGAAAATGTTTATATAAATTTTCCGAGAACAAGCGCGGATAATATACACTACTACCCACTACCAATATCGGCTTACCTTGTCCCTTCACACAATATTTTAAATCAAATCCTTCACTAAAGATGCTTTGATAATTATTCATCATAATAGTCCTCTTTTCTTTTTTTATATAGAAGAGCTATCGTAAGTGCTCTTCTCATTATCACTCCCTTTCTTTTTCACATTCCCGTGTTTTCTCCATAGAACGCTCAAGCATTCTTTACTCACCTCAATTTAATTTTTTCTATGTAATATTTAAAGTTTAAGTAGAATTTTTAAAACAAGTACTTATTTTCCAAGTATACAATAATAAAGTATAACCTTATAGACGTTTCTAGTAATCTTATAGCAGAAAGTATAAAATGATTAAATATTAGGAAAATAAAGAAATTTAAAAGGCGGAATGAAATGGATAAGCGGTTACAACACATCATCAAATTAAGAGAAAACGGTCAATTGGAAGAAGCAAATGAATTAATGGTAGCACTTGTTAAAGAAGAGCCTGAAAATGGATACTATCACTATCAAAGTGCATGGACTTATGATTCATTAGGAAAAGAAAAAGAAGCTGTTCCCCACTATGAAAAAGCCATTCAATTAGGGCTTAAACCAAAAATTTTAGTAGAAGCTTATTTAGGATTAGGTAGCACCTATCGTACATTAGGGAAATATGATCAGGCACAACGTATTTTTGAACAAGCAATAAGCGAGTTTCCAGAAGCTGAACATTTAAAGGTTTTTTATGCTATGACGCTCTATAATCTTGCTGAACATTCAAAGGCTATGGAAACTTTATTAAATACAGTCATTCACACTACTACACATGAAGGAATAAAAAATTACAGCAAAGCCATTAAGTTTTACAGTGATAAGCTAGATCAAACGTGGGAATAGCACCAAAAACGCATAAAAGATCAGGCTCCAATTTGCGAACCTGATCTTTTGTCTTTTGAAAATACTTTGAGTTTATCGATAAATTTAGGATTCCTCTCGATAAAACAAGTAAAGAAAGCCTTCGTTAACTCAACTGTATAGAGATTCTCTTTTTCCTAAGTAATTCACTTAAATCATTATCATTCTGTCTATGTATTTTAGTTATTTATGCTATGAACATTTCGTTATGACAGAATCTATGATAAAATAAGAACATGCATTCCCTCTCTCTTGATTTTCTTCACGGGAATATTTTGTTAGAAAAATAAATTTGGTGCGAGAATGTATCTTAGAATATAATATTTAATGTCGGATAATCTGTGGTTATAATAAAAGTAAAACGGCTGCTAGTAAAAGCAACCGTCTTTTTATCGTTTTATAGTTCCTTGGAAGCTTGCTGAATGAGTGCAGCTACCATTTTATCCATTTGTGCAAAACGATCGTCTTTTGTTTGACCATTCACATATCGATAATAGATTTGTTGACATATTACCGCTAATTTAAAGTAAGCAAATTTTATATAATAATCGATAGTTGAAACATCTCGCCCACTTTTCTCTGCATATCGGTTAATGAATTCCTGACGTGTATAAAATCCTGGTAAAGTCGTTACTGGTGGCTTTCCAAATGCATATTGAAGCATTTTTGGATCGTCCGCATGCATCCAATAGCTCATGGCCACGCCCAAATCTGCTAATGGATCCCCTACAGTCGTCATCTCCAAATCAAAAAGTCCGATCATTTCAGCATAATCACTAGAAAACATGGCGTTATTAAGCTTGTAATCATAATGTATAATAGTAGCTTCATGATTAGCAGGTAGATGATCCTTTAACCACGTTGTCAACGTTGCTACTTCAGGAAGCTCTGCTGTTTTCGCATTGTCATAGCGCTCAATCCAGCCATGTACTTGGCGTTCCATAAATCCATCTGGCTTCACCATGTCCTTTAACTTCGTTTCCTTATAGGGTATTGCATGGAGAGCAACTAGTGAATCAACCATTTTTTCCGAAATAAGTCGTGCTAATTCTTCCGTATTTTCAGTACCAGGTGGAAAATGAGTGTCAAGTACAATTCCTTTTTTGCGTTCCATTAGGAAGAAATCACTGCCGATAATGTCTCGATCATCAACATACACATAAGGTTTCGGCACAGCAGATAAAAATGGATGTAATGCAGATAAAATGGTAAACTCACGTTTCATATCATGCGCTTTTTTGGCGACTGGTCCATGTGGAGGTCGACGAAGAACCACTTCAAATTCACCTATTTTTAGGCAATAAGTCAAATTTGAATGTCCAGCACTAAACTGTGAAATTTCTAGCTTCCCCTCTGGTAACTCAGGAAATTGGTTCTTTAAAAATGACTGTAATTTCACTTCATCAATACGCTCACTTGCCCTTACTTGTATCGTATCCATCGAACCCCTCCTCTAAATGATTGAACTCATACCGCCATCAACAACGATGACATCCCCTGTCACATAATCTGAGGCAGCCGCTGCTAAAAATAACGCAACACCTTTTAGGTCATTTTCAGATCCTAAACGTTTCAATGGCGTGACCCCCATTAAATAATCTTGTCCACGCTCAATTAAGACTTTTGACATTTTTGTTGGGAAAAATCCTGGTGCAATCGCATTCACATTGACACCATATGGCCCCCATTTTACGGCTAAATCTTTTGTTAAAGTGATGACTGCACCTTTACTTGCGTTATATCCAATTGTATCCATGAAATCAGGCAATGTACCACCAAGCCCTGCAATCGAAGCGATATTGATAATTTTCCCACTCTTTTGTTCGAGCATTATTTTGCCAACAGCTTGGCTCATTAAGAATGTACCATTTACGTTAACATCGAAGACTTTTTGCCAAGCCTCATATGGCATTTCAACAGCAGGAGTACCCCAAGACGCCCCGCTGTTGTTGACTAAAATATCAATTTTCCCAAATGTTTCAATCGTTTTTGACACTACATTTGCTATATCCTCAGGCTTTGTAACATCACAAGCAATGGCCAATGTCTGTACACCTATTTTCGCTAGTTCTGAAGCTACCTCTTCACATGCTTCCACTTTTCGTGAGCACAGTACAACATTAGCGCCAGCCTCTGCAAAGCCTTGTGCAATTTGTGCTCCAAGACCACGTCCGCCTCCTGTTACAATGGCCGTTTTCCCCTTTAAGCTAAATAAGTCTAATACCGTCATTTCACCAGCTCCTCTTGTTTTTTGGTATGCTTTTTAAGCTCCAACTTGGCAACCGTGTTACGATGAACCTCATCCGGTCCATCTGCTAGGCGCAATGTTCGAGAATTTGCCCACTGTGCAGCAAGCGTAGTATCAGGTCCTACACCGGCAGCGCCAAATGCTTGAATCGCTCGGTCAATAACTCTTAATGCCATATTCGGCGCTACCACTTTAATCATCGCAATTTCTGCCTTTGCCTCTTTATTACCTACAGTATCCATCATATACGCTGCCTTTAGCGTTAACAGTCTTGCTTGTTCAATATCAATCCGCGACTCCGCAATACGCTCACGCATCACACCTTGGTCTGCTAACAGTCGATGGAAAGCGTGTCTCTCCTGTACACGCACACACATTTCCTCTAATGCCCGTTCAGCGGCACCAATAAGACGCATACAATGATGGATACGACCTGGTCCTAATCGACCTTGGGCAATCGCAAAGCCCTTGCCCTCTCCCCACAATATATTTTCAACAGGTACTTTAACGTTCGTAAACGTCACCTCACCGTGTCCTTCTGGGGCGTGATCATAGCCAAATACAGAAAGCTTACGTTCTATTTTTACTCCAGGAGTATCCATCGGCACTAAAATCATCGACTGCTGCTCATGGATTGGTGCTGAAGAACCTTTATGTTTCCCCATAAAAATAGCGATTTTACAGCGAGGATCTCCAGCTCCTGTTGTCCACCACTTATGGCCATTTAAAATATAATGATCGCCATCACGTTCAATACTAGCTTCGATATTTGTTGCATCACTAGACGCGACTGCGGGCTCAGTCATCGCAAAGCAGGAACGTATTTCCCCTCGTAATAACGGTTCTAGCCACTGCTTTTTCTGCTGTTCTGAACCATAACGCACAAGCACCTCCATATTCCCTGTATCTGGTGCATTACTATTAAACACTTCAGGGGCAAGTAAAGAACGTCCCATTATTTCACATAAAGGTGCATACTCTAAATTCGTCAAACCCGCACCATATTCACTATCTGGCAAAAATAAATTCCATAAGCCCGTTTCTTTTGCCTTGAGCTTTAATTCCTCCATAATTGGCGGAATCGCTCCCCAACGATCCTCCATTGCCTCCACCTGTGCAGCATACACGGCCTCATTTGGATAAATGTATTGCTCCATAAAATTTGTCAGCTTCTCTTGCAGTTCCACTACTTTTTCGTTATAAGAAAAATTCATTTAAAAGCCCCCTTTGTTTGAACATCAACAAAAATGAATGAATGCTCATTTTCAGTTCTTACAGTAAATGCTACCGCTATATTACTTGTAAATCAACGTCTATTAAATGAAAATTTGAATTATAGAGAAAATTCATACTTTAGATAGTGTTTCGAGCAGATAAAAAATCACATTACGATAAAAAACAAGTCGAAACACTATTTTGTCATAATGTGTGGTAGATTTCCGTTCCGACTTATATAAATGGCATACTTTTTAACAAACGTCATCCACAACTGTTGCATGAAGGTAGATGTCGATATTTTTTCGAAAGTTGGTGGATAAATTATAAAAGTTGGGTGATAAATCGAAAAAGTTGGTCGATAAACAATCAAAAGTTCTCGACAAATCTCAAAACTTCAGCATAAAAAGCAAGAAGTGAAGTCACTACAATCATCATTAAATAGCCGAACATTGAACGGTTAGCGAAATCTTGGTACATTGAAAATAAACAAAAGGAAAACAGTATAAACAGACTAGTTTGTCACCATTCTTGTATATGACAACCGAAGACCATGATAGGTAGAGTTTATTGGAAACGAACAACTTTCTACAATCATTATTGTTATAGTTCGATTTTTAACATAATCCATTAACAACCGTGCTCGTTTAAACTTCCCATATTCTAAAGCGTTTTACCGATCTTCATAATATCAGTAATTAATTGACGAATGGCAAAAGGGAGATGGCGATTTTTTAAGTACACCACATACACATTGCGTCGTAAATTAGGACAATCTATTTCTTTCTGTACAATCGTTTTCGCAGTAGGGCCTTTTAAATAATTTTCAGGTAGAATGGTAATTCCTAAGTTTTCACGAACGAGAGACACTGCCGTTTCGAAACGTTCGATTTCGAACTGGATATTAATGTTTTTTTCAGCCTTTTCAAATGCATCTAAAATGTCACGTCTCGTTTGAAAGCCCTCAGTACCAATAATAAAAGACTCATTACTTAAATCAGCAATCGTCAGTTTATCCTTCTTTGCTAATGGGTGATCTAATGGTAAAACGGCTACAAGTCGCTCTTCATATAAGTTCTTCACTTCAAGATCTTCATCATCCATTATTTGATTTGTAATAATTAAGTGTGTTTTATAGCTTTTGAGCGATTTTTTGACACGCTTACTTCCTAGAATATCTACTAGATGAATCATCATTTGTGGATATTCCTTTTTATATTCTGTAATGACTTTTGGTAGCCAATGCTTAATCGATTCCATAACGCCAATCGTTATTTCGCTTGTGCCATGTACAATCACCTCATCCATTTCAATTTTAAGAACTTCCATGTTTTTCAATATAACTTTAGCTCGTTCATATAAAAGCTCACCTGCTTCTGTTAATTGAAGATTTCTCGTATTCCTTTCAAGTAAAGGTGATCCAATTTCTTGCTCTAATTTCTTAATCGCATTACTTAAGGAAGGCTGAGATATATGTAGTTTTTCTGCTGCCTTTGAGAAGTTCATTTGGTCCGTAACTGCTATAAAATATTGTAATTGTTTAAAATCCAAAGCATCCTACCCCCTATTTATAGTTAAAAACTATAGATTAATATCAATTATATATTAGTAATTATAATTATGTGAATATATAATAAATTCATGACAATATTAACACTACAATAATATTGGAAACGGAGATGATAAAGCTATGTATACAATGACAGATCAAAAGCAATGGAAAGGCCGTATAGATTCAACTACAAATTCGAGTAGCTTTCGTTTACATCAAAAAGTGAAAAGAATTCCTATTAATGATGTAAGCGCTTCAGATAATCAGCATGCCGGAATTGTTGGCTTTATTTGTGAAGAGGGTGTCCGTCGTAATCAAGGACGTATAGGAGCAGCAAGTGCACCTAATGCTCTGCGTGAAGCATTATCTAGCTTACCTTGGACATTTAATGATGAACAGCAAATTATAGATGTTGGTAACGTTATTTGTCTCAACCATGCTTTAGAAGAAGCGCAGCGTGAACTCGGTGAAATTGTCAAAACAATGCTAAATAAAAAATTACAATGTGTCGTGCTAGGTGGAGGACATGAAACGCTATACGGACATTATTTAGGCGTTCGTGCTGCACTACCTAAGGACGCGAAAATTGGGATAGTCAATATCGATGCTCATTTTGATTTACGACCTTATGATGAGCAACCATCTTCTGGTACAATGTTCCGTCAGATTTTAGAGCAGGACCCACATGCAGATTATTTTGTTCTAGGCATACAACGATACGGCAATACAAAAGAGCTATTTGAAAAGGCCGATGAATTGCACGTGAACTATGTGTTAGAAGAAAATATGACGGCAGATCATAAAGCGCAAATCATGCATGATCTTCAACAATTTATGGATAATCATGATTACGTTCTCTTAACGCTATGTATGGATGTGGTAAACGCTGCATTCGCACCGGGTGTTAGTGCTCCATCACCGTTTGGACTAGATCCAACGACTGTACGTTCGATACTTCAAAAAGTAACTTCGCATCCAAATACACATTCTTTTGATATTTGTGAGGTAAATCCTTCACTTGATGAGAACGGACGGACAGTTAAATTAGGTGCTTATTTTGTTTATGAAGCACTTAATAACTTACTTAGGAGGCAAGGTTCATGATCGAATTCAATCAAATCACAACAATATTTTTGGCAGTAGCTCTATTCGCATTGGGTAGCTGGCTCATAAATAAAATAAGTTTTTTAAAACGTTTTTGTATTCCAGCACCTGTAGTTGGCGGCTTACTATTCGCCGCCTTGGCAACTATTTTAAAGACAACTGGCATATTAGAAATTTCGCTTGATACGTCATTACAAAGCTTATTTATGATTACTTTCTTCACAACAATTGGCTTAGGCGCAAGCTTTAAACTTGTGAAGCTTGGTGGGAAATTATTAATTATTTATTGGTTGGCTTGTGGTTTCCTTGCCTTAATGCAAAATGTTATTGGTGTATCACTTGCGTCTCTAATGGGGATTCACCCATTAATCGGAATGATGGCTGGTGCTGTTTCTATGGAAGGTGGTCATGGTGCTGCCGCGGCATTTGGACAAACATTAGAAGACTTAGGTATTTCTTCAGCCATGACAATTGGTGCAGCTGCGGCTACATGTGGCTTAGTTGCTGGTGGCTTAATCGGTGGTCCTATTGTAAAATACTTAGTTGGTAAATATAATCTAACGCCTGATGAACAAGAAGCTGAAGAAGTTGATTTTGAAAATAAACATGAACAAATTACATCCGATTCATTCTTTACACAAGTATTATTAATAACGTTCTGTATGGCGGTAGGTACATATGTTGGAACATTATTCTCAGAAGCTACTGGCTTTGTATTACCTAGCTATGTCGGTGCAATGTTTGTAGCTGTGCTAGTGCGCAATATTATGGATAAAGTAAAACCTGAAGCGATTAACATGAAAAGCATTTCTTTAATTGGCGATGTTACTTTAGGTATCTTCCTTTCAATGGCACTCATGAGTATTAAATTATGGGAAATTGCTGATTTAGCACTTCCACTATTCATCATTGTTTTCGCACAAGTATTCTTTATTGTTCTATTTAGTATCTTTGTATTGTTTAAATTACTTGGAAAAAATTACGATGCTGCGGTTATGGTCGCTGGTTTTGCCGGACACGGTTTAGGGGCAACACCAAATGCAATGGCCAATATGTCAGCCGTTGTCCACCGTTTCGGTCCATCTAAAAAAGCATTTCTCGTTGTGCCAATTGTAGGAGCGTTTTTGATCGACGTATTCGGTATTCCTATTATTATTACGACTATCAATTTATTTAAATAATGAAAGTGCCGTGCAATCGACAGTTGCACGGCACTTTTTAATAGCTTATAGATTATTGTAATATTTCACTAACAGTTACAAATTCATAGCCTTGTTTTTGCAAATAAAGAATAACATTTTCCAGACCATTTGCTGTTGATTGATGAATATCATGCATTAAAATAATGCTTCCATCTTTCACAGACGATTTCACATACGATAAAATTTTATCTGCATTGCGATGCTTCCAATCAAGGGTATCTATCGACCATAAAATGGAAGGCATAGTAATAACTGAACGAACTTTATCACTCGTTGCCCCATATGGTGGACGGAAAACTGTTGGATATTGACCGATTGCTTTATATATAGCATCGCTAGTTTTATTAACCTCTTGTTTAACATTTGCTGTCGATAAGTTTGTTAACTTCGAATGATTCCAAGTATGATTGCCTATTTCATGGCCAGCCTCATAAATTTGCTCTACCAATGCTGGATTTCTCGAGACATTTGTCCCAACCATAAAAAATGTAGCCTTTGCATCATATTTCTTTAAAATCGCTAAAACTTGTGGGGTTACTTTTGCATCTGGCCCATCATCAAACGTTAAAGCCACACGCTTCTTCTGCCCTTTCGCTGCTGGTACACCTTTATTATATACTTTATTATCAAGTATTTGGATATTTGCTAGCTCAGAAGCTTTCACATAACCCTTTTGGTCGCCTGCTTCTACATAAGCCCAACCTGCAATCGTTGTAAAGTGCTGAACGCTCGTTTTATTGGCAAGCGTACCAACGACCTCGCCACTTGGGCTAGCTGTTACACGAAGTACAGCACCATTTACCGCATTTACTCGTTTCTTTGTTGCAACAGCTTTCTTTAAAGAATTCGTAGCAACATAGCCTGTTTCTTGACCATATTGGACAAAAGACCAACCTCCAGGTGCTGATCCATAAACAAAAATAAGAGTGTTTTCATTAAGCTGTCCTGTTTTTTGTGCACTTGGACTAGGATATGTAAATAAAGTTGTGCCACCTTTTTTCGTCACTACATATTTTTCGGACGTTAGGCTTTTTAATGCGGCCGTTTCTACGTATCCCTCTAGCTGTTGAACCTTTATTTTAGTCCATTCCTGATTTACAGGTGTAGCGGTTACATAACTCCCTTTTGCTACTTGACCAATTCCGGCACTTTCTACGGACGGTTCTACATAAACTGTCGTGTCTTTTACTACTGATTGAATAACGGTTGTTCCCTCAGCATTTGCTGAGGCAAAATCTACAAAAACAAAGCTGATTAAAAATGTCAAAAATATAGCATAGGGTAAAAGCTTTTTCATTGTTCAACACCGCCCTTATCATTACTGAAGTCTTTTTTCATATGTTTTCTCTGAAAAAATCTAAGATTCGACTTTAATTATAAATTAATAGACTATACCAGAAAATAGTAGGATTCGACTAGTTTTTAAGAATAAAAATTTCTTTATTAGCGTTTTTTGGTAGCTAAGATCAACGGCATATTGTTGAAATGTTTACTGAAGCTTTTCTAAAAAATTTTTCTTTTTTCTTTGTTATTTCAATAAATACATGTAACACCTCCCCTCTTACATCAAAATGATCGATTGTATCCCCAAGCGTGAATACATTGTTAGCTATTTTATCGACATCCAAATGATTCCCAACACTTGTGCCGATCAAAGGCTCCCAAAACGCCTTCTCTTTTTTGGGTGTATGAAGTCACCCTATTCATAAGACGATTGAGACGGTTAAAAAAGTTATTTATTTTTTCGTATTTTTTTCATTCATAATGCGTCATACGCAGTATATGCATCTTCAATATGGAGTGGTGGTGTCCAAGCTTGCCCATTCGCATTTGTCGTAACGAAAATATATTGTTCACCATTTTTTTCGATTATCGAGGCTAAGCATAGGCCTGCTTCAGGTGTGTAACCCGTTTTTCCTCCTAATATTGCACCTTCCCCATTTGGTAATTTTGACAAAAGTGAGCTTGATATTGTTAGGTCATTCGGTACATGAGTTATATAGCTTTTAGAAGTCAAAATTTGATAAAATGTAGGATTTTCAATAGCGTAACGAAATAGCTTACTAATATCGCGGACACTGGAGACATGATCGTCATCATGTAATCCACTGGCATTCACAAAATGCGTATCGTCCATCCCGAGTTCATGCGCTTTATTATTCATTAACGTCACAAATGCCTCTTCACTACCTGCAATGGCATTTGCAAGTGTCCCTGTAGCATCTGCCCCAGAGGCAAGCAATGTACCATATAATAAATCCTCAATCGTCACAAAATCTCCTGCCTGAAAGCCAGCCATGGATGCATTTTGAGCAGTAAATTTAGAAATCATTTGCGGTTCAACAATTGTTTGCTTCTGTAGATCAGGACTCATCTCAATGGCCACAATCGCTGTCATAATCTTCGTTAATGATGCAGGATAAATAATGGCATCTGCATTTTTTTCGTACAATACATCTCCATTTTTATTCAGTAACAAAGCATTTTTGCTATGTAACGAAGATAGGTCTATTTGCGAATGTTGCGTTGTGTTATTTGTATAATAAAAAAAGAATGCAGCTGCACATATACAACAAAATACGACAAACTTTTTCATAAAAAAACGCCTCCCACACATTATAATAGGAGACATTTCTGAATATTCCTGTAGGAGATTGATGAAGAAATTCTTAAGAATTGATTTTTTCATTCATAAAAATCATCGAAATTTGAACAAATTCTTGTAATTTTTTTATTCGCTAATTTAAAAAATACATCCTGAGATACTTCTAGCTTCAGTGCATCTTCCTTTTTTAGATCAGCATAAATGCCACGTAAGATGCGACCTGTTAGACCGTGGGAAATAACAATAACTTTCGGTATATGTTGAATGTCTTCTAGCCAAGCACTTAGTCTGCTTACTACCAAGTCAAAAGCTTCTCCATTAGGAGCATTAAAATACCAGTTATACACGTCTGTGTTATGCAAAAGGTTTGGCCAAGAACTTTCAATTTCTTTCGTTGTTAACCCTGCCCATTGCCCCACAGCAACCTCGGTTAAGCGACCTTCTTTTTCAATATTCTTCAAATCAAATCCAATTGTTTCACAAATGATTTCAGTACTTTGCATTGCCCTTCCTAATGGGCTCGACACAATTTTCCATTCGTTAGGATTTCCAATCAAACTTTTCAGCATTAGAGCATTTTGTTGTACTTGATGTATACCAGCTTCTGTTAATGGAGAATCGAGCTCTCCTTGGTATCGTCCTTGTGTGTTAAATTCAGTTTCACCATGACGAAGTAAGTAAATCGTTTGGTTCTTCAATATTGTTTCCCCCTATAATTTCTCCCTAGTTATGACTAATATTAATACAATAGAATAATATAGACAATTCCCAAAAATAAACATAATGGACTGTAAAACCAAGTATCGTATCTAGCAAACTGTGAGTGTTTTATTTTTTTAAAAAATCCAACATACTTAAAATCGCCGACTGCCCGAATAATGAAAACGAAAGCACAGACAACACTTCCGATTTTAGATAAACCATTTGCTTGATAACCTTGCAAATACCCTCCTTGAACAACAAGAACGACACTCGCCATGAAAATAAGAATAGCAACTAACAATGTCCCCCATTTTCTAGGAGTAAAAGCAGGTTTATGCTCTCCCTCTCTTACTGGGATAGCAGCTGCAGAACCCCAACGACCTCCAAAAGCCCAATAAATATGCAACAAACTGATAAACCACAGAAGTCCTACAGCTACTAATATTACAAATAATTTCATTTACTCGCCCCCAATGTAGTAATTCAAACAAAACATACACAAGCGTATGTTTATAGTAAAAATGTTGTCCCTTCAGGCTTTATAACCTTATTAGGGACATTAATTATCGAATAATCAATTATGCCTCGGCACGATGGTTTTTGTGCGAAAGCGCAGTGCTAACGTAACGACAGCAACACGATGTTTTTTGTGCGAAAGCGAAGCGACAGCAACACGATGTTTTTTCCACAGGACGTGGCATTTTTAGACTAAGTTCCTCTATTTCAACGGATGTTTGGACTCCCGCTGAAAGAAGTTAAAAGCTCAACCATTTTTTCAATTTCAAAATTAGGATTTGCTTCAAATCTTGTCATCCATCCTACATACGTTAAATAGGCAAGTCTCGCTCGATCCATTGATTCCGGCTCGTCTATGCCCATTTTTTGATACAATTTTGCAACACAAGAAATTCTCTGTTCTTCAATATCTACTAAACGCGTTGCCACAACAGGATCATATTTAGCCCAAGTATAAATGCCAATTTCCATTTTTTTATCTCGATTAAAACTAATTTGTAATAGCTGTTCTAATGAGGCATCTTCTTGTTCCATACTTTGTACAATCAGCTTTGTTGCATGCATTTCCCAATAGTCGAGCATAGAATCTAACAGCTCTTGATGGTCACGAAAATAGTGATAGAAGCTCCCTTTGCTTATTTTTAGCAATCGAGCAAGTGCTTCAATGCGAACTTTATGTATTCCTTCATCAGCTAATTGTTGTAATCCTGCTTTTATCCAATCTTCTCTCGTTAATTGCATGTCATCTCTCCAGTAAAATACGGCACCGTATGTTTTATGTTAGATTACAATTAATTTCATTTTTTGTCAATTATTCAGCTCATCACCAAAACGTGTGGTTGATTTCCGTTCCGGCTGGGCGCTTTCCTGGGGGCGTCCGATGAGCCGCTTCACTCGCTTTGCTCGCTCCAGGGTCTCACCTGTGACGCTGATCCCCAAGGAGTCGCCCAGCCTCCACTCCAATCAACAATATACAGGGCATATATTTTAAAAAATGTCATCCACAACTTTTGGTGCTGGGCTTCAATTATTCATTCGGATTATTTTTATGAACTTTGATATTGTTGTTAATCGTTACATTAATCGTTATCACCCTTGGTAAAATACAAGCACATACTAAAATTATTGACACAAATTTTTTCATTATTATTCTTCCTCTTTTCCTATTTCTTTGTGGGAAAAGCCAAGGTTTTTAGGTTACCTTGGCCATGGTTCCCAACAACTAAAATGTATTATCAAATAGATTTTCTGCTATGCCTAGTAAAATATCTTCTTCTGCAAATTCCATTAATTCATCTTTCGTAATATTCTCCTGTTGAATGAGACGGTTGGATTGAATCGTCACAAGCTTTTCAAATAAATTTCGAATATAACGACCGTTTGAGAAATTTGGAATGGATTCAACTGGAATTTGATGCAACTGGGCCTTCATATGGTGTGCAAATGCTTCACCATATTGATAATCATTATTTTTACATAGCATGGCGAAAATATCATAAAGCTCATCCGTGCTAAAATTATCGAATTTTACAAAATGATTGAAGCGTGACTTAAACCCTGGATTGGCTAATAAAAATTCCTCCATGAGCTCTTTATAACCAGCGACAATGATAACTAAATCATCACGTAAATCTTCCATCGCCTTTAATAGACTATCAATCGCTTCTTTTCCAAATGCGTCTTGTTTATCATTGATTAATGCATAGGCTTCATCAATAAAGAGTACGCCACCTTTTGCTTTATTCACAACTTCCTGAACCTTTAAAGCCGTCTGACCCACATATCCTGCTACTAAGCCCGCACGATCTGTTTCCACAAAATGCCCGCTTGAAAGTACACCAAGATGCTTATATAGTTGGCCTATTATACGGGCAACGGTCGTTTTTCCTGTACCCGGATTCCCAGAGAACACAAGATGATATGTTATCGGAAAGCTTGTTAAGCCATGGTCGACACGTAAGCTTTGAATTTTAATAAAGTTAATGAGATTATGTAATTCCTTCTTGGCATTAGGAAGCCCTACAAGTCCATCTAGCTGCTTCTGTAATTTTTCAATCTCTCGCTCAATTTCTGGTGTTATTCGTAAACGTTCACCATTGATAAATTCACCACTATAAATAATTTTCCCTTCTTCATTAAAATAGTCTCCCCGACCATGCTTTTCACCATTTACAAGTTCCCCGATATAAGAAGCCTGTCCATTAGCGTAATAAAGAGTTCCATGTCCTGTCATAGCATCCTCTTTAAATTGACCCTCCGCTTCGATAACGCCTTGTCTGGAATAGACTTTTCCTTTTCCGTGCTTCAAATCCTCAAAGAAATAGCCTTCATACTGAAGTGTTGTTAAACCATTTGCAAGTTCCTTAGCACTTGGCGACTTTGGAGCATCATAAAGCTTTCCTGCACCTTGCATATGATTCCATATAAAATCACCTTCATATTGTAAAAAACCACTTGGATAATATTGTTTTCCCTTTCCTTTCTTCATGCCATGGACAAAATCACCCTCATATAGCGGCTGATTTAAATGTGAATACTGTGCACGAAGCTCTTTAAACGGGGCAATAACATCATCCTCATAATACAAAATTCCGTAACCTTCCATTAAATCATTGCGAAAATGCCCCTCATAATAGACCTTACCACCTTTGTATAAAATACCATTTCCTTGTTTTTTATTTTGAATAAATTCGCCCTGATAAATCATTTGTCCTTTTAAATACATGATGCCGTTACCTTGCTTCATATGATTGGCGAATTCACCCTCAAATAACAATTCACCTTCCTGATCAAATAACGTCCCCTTTCCATCATAAATGTCATGTCCAAAGTCGTTCTTCTTTACACCGCCACGATACATTAATATACCATTTGGATAAAATATCTCTTTTTCTTCATAATTATGTGTCATTTAATTGCCATCCTTTATCATTTCAGTATATGCTCAATTATAGCGTGGAAAATAATACATATGTGCGAATTTTTAGAATTTAAGGAGTTTAACATGAAAAAAAGATATAAAGTATTAATCGCTATCCTATTACCTCTTATCATTTTATTTATTTCAACAATGCTGCTAACTCGTGATTCAACTTTTGACGAAGAGGTTATTGAACGACTTGATATCAAGCAAATTAAAGAAATTGAAGTAATTCGAGCTTCTGATGAAAAAACAATCACTATTACAGATGCGACAAAAATCAATCAAATTATGAAAAATTTAGATGACCAACCACTTCGTAAGGTCTATTTTGCCAATTCGGATTATGATGAGGCTTATTGGTTAACATTGCATATTAATGATAATCGTGAAGTTGGCTTACGTTTGGATGACGAAAAGCATTTATTTGTTTATTTATATGAGGAAAGCTATATGAAAGATTATGACCTTTTAGGGGATTTTAATATGACCTTTATTGAGGAACTTTTTTAAGAAATATAAATACCATGCCAATGGTAAAAATCCGCTTATAGTCTACGCGGATTTTTACCACTTACATACGTAACCTTCTAGCATATTAAACGTTTATATAGCGATAATTTTGCTGCATCGATTGAATCGTGTCAATGATCTCTTCTCGAAGCTCAATTGGCTCTAACACCTCTATGTTTGCCCCTTGGCTCAGTAGCCACATTTTAATACCACGTCCAAAAACCTCTGCTTCAAATAAACATTGCCCATCTTTATTGGATATTATTATTGCAGTTGGTAAACGATCTAATACAGCCTGCGGAGATGCTCCTTTAAATATAAATTTTATACGCATCAACTCGCCAGCATGCATAAACTGGATACGTTTACGAAACTCACCTTCTTGAAAACGCTCGGCATATGGTATTTGAAACTTTTTATCTAGCTCAAGAAAATGTTGTATACAGTCGACTCTATAGACAATTGGCAAATCCTTTTCATGCTTATTATCATAAGCAATTAAATAAAAGTAGTACTCTGAGAAAATGACGGCGAGCGGTTTTAAGATCTTTTCTTTAGGAATTATTTCACCTTCACGCAAATAATCAATTTTAATGCTTTTCTTCTTTTGAATCGCCTCTGAAAGACACCAAATTAAATGTAGTAAAGATTTTTTATGATTTAAATCTACGTACAAATGTTTTTCATTTAAAATAATGTTGTGAATAAATTCCTGCTTATCAGTTGCAACAATCGAAATAAGTTTATCTATAATATCACTCATTTCTGATTTTAACAGTGCTCTAGATTCAATCAAAATTTTGACAATCGCCAACACTTGCTCTTTTGATAAAATATTTTTTCCTGTTTTCGTCAGCCGGTACACCTTTTCTACTCGCACATATTCTAAATGGCAATCCAATTTAGTTTTTTCAATATAAGCTCGAATTTCATTTAAATCCCGTTGTATGGTTTTTTCACCAACATTATGTGTAAATGCTTCTTGTTTTTTGTTAATTCCTTGACCATCCATCAATCTGTCAAACATCGAAATGACTCGATAGCCTTTATTTTGTTGTGAATCTACCATATATCCCACTCTTTCTACATAGTTACTCCCCCATTATACAAAACGACTTGGACACTATTAGTCCTTATAACTACGGAATTTCTATTTTATTGGTATAATTGGCACTATACTAATTTAGCAACAAAATATCTTTAAACAGACTAAACATACTATATTTTTGTTATAATTAACTTTAATTTTACAATGAATAACGGCTTTACACATAAAAAGAACTCCAATCTTTTCGATTGAAGTCCTCACCAGTTTATTTTTTTACTCTTACCTATGCACCACCCATGACAAACGCCTCACAAAACCTTTCTCCAACAATTATATTACTCCTAATTACTCCACTACTTCCTACATAGCTTACGCAACCATTTCTTGAGAGTGAACGAGCATTTCTACCTACTCACTTCATCTCTCCTTCAGTCCTGCTACAATATCTGTTGTTGAAAGGTTGAAAGTAGCATACTAAACTGCTATTTTTTATAGTTTTGAACGGCTTGGACAGCTTCTTCAATGGAAGATGTAATGATGCCATTACGTTTAATCAAGCCTATGACAAATAAATTGCGATAAACAAATTGATTTTCCATTCCGTCGCGTACAAGTGCCTCTATTTTCATCATATTGTCTCGACCTTGTTGACGAACATCTGTAAATACACCAACGATTGGTCGATTCAACATGGCAAATGCACCGATCTCTGCTGCCACACCCGAATCAATTTCAACGCCATCTAAAACAGCTACTAAAACATCACTATTTTGTAGCATCTCTAAATCCGCTTGTGCAATCGCCAAACTATCTGCATATGCCGTTTTATCATTAATCGCGTCATTCTCCTGCGGTACATATAATTCAATACCTGGTACTGCCTCTCTAATTGCTGCAGCGAGTTGCTCGTTGACTAAACGATCTCCTAAAGAAAATAATCCATTTGCTAAGTATGCCTTCATTAATAAAACTCCTATTCCAATATTTTTTCAAACACTATTTTATGTCTACCTTTATGATCAACAAATGTTGAAACAATGTCAAAACCGTGTTTCAAGTTTGTTATAAGCATTGCCTTTCGCTCATTTCTACCATATGTACGAACTTTATTAAAGCCAAGAGCTTGAAGATGTTCATGCTGCTTCCTCATTAACCGGCTGGCAATTCCTTGACCACGTTGCTTTTCATGTACACCACCTAACCAGCTATAAAAAACACCATCGGGATGTGTGTAGCCTAGTTTAAAACCTATTATATCCTCATTCTCTACTGCTAATAAACAAATTAGCCCTTCTTTACTTTCAAGTTTTTCTAGTGGTAGATTTGCTCCATCAAATACATGTGCATGGATTTCCTGTAATTGCTTCAACCAATCATATGGTACACCTTCAATTGTGACGATATGCATTTGTATCACCCCTATCTGTATAGTCGTTAATTATAGCAGAAAAGGTTTAACTACAAAGTTGAACATTCATATTCACTCGTGTTGTAGTATTTTGCAAAAAAAGGTGAATTCATAGAGATGCTGTGGGGTTATTCTTAGTTTATTTTTCCTACCTTCTCTCCTTGTGATCATTCTAAATAATCAAAATTAACTATTTTATGGATATTTTCATATTATATATTTTCGTTGCAAGTCGCATTAAGTATACTTGACATAATCACTTTTGATTAATAAAAGGAGGTAATTTTATGACACAATTAAACAGTTGGCTAACAAATACGCTTCGCCCTTATTTCGGATTACATCCCATTGAAGAGCATTGGGGGACGATTGAAATCCGAGATGATTATTACATTTGCGTGGACGGTGATATCATAAAAAAACGTATCTTCGTTAATGAGCAAGCTTATCAAGAAGCGGATGTAGAGATCCCGACAAGAAATTGTGAAGTAATTCTCCCTCAAACTGCCCGCGGTAAAGAGAAAAAATTGAATTATACCAATATTTCCAGCGTTAAAGCGAACGGGGTTATTTTTTCTGCTGGCGTGCGTACCGAGGACCCGCCATCTAGCCACATTAACGCTCGCAATATGAAAACCTATTTCTCACTGCCCCTGACCAACATGAAGAATTTAACGAGCAAAGAGGAAATCGTTGAGTGGCTACATCAGTATCCGTCAAATTTGCCTCCAGACTATGATTTACAGCTAGAAAAGCTCACAAGGAAAAAAAGCTTACGCTATAAAGCTGTTCCAGGAGATATTTTCCGAGTTGAAATTGATTTATTCACAGACGGCTTTGTACTTGTTATTGGAGATCTACGCCAAATGCAAAAAGATGGTCTATTTTCGAAAGATAGTCTATGGAATGATGTCATGACGATGCCGCTTTTTATTCGACCTTATCTGTTTAAAACAACTAATCGTTGCCCAAGTATTGAGGATATTACATCAGTCCAATTATCTGAACAAACCTTGATTGTCATGGACGACCTATTTATGCGGGGTGGCTATGAAAAAGTTGGACACAAAACGTTAACTGAAACAGATATTCTCCTGCCACTTGGTTACGGTATAAACATCGATAATGGAAAAGAAGAGCGCTACCGCCTTTCCTGGGGCACAGGAACAATTAGCAAGTCAGAACAAGAAACTTCTTTTAAGACGGGAAGCCGTTTTTCTAATTATGGCGTACAAGCAGGCATTGATGTCAAGTGCTTTGATACTTTTTCTCGGTCTCGTTCACTGGATAATCCGTTATACACCAAGGAGCACAAACAGGCACTGGCGGAATTTGGCTTTCCAAAGGATATTACATACGATGAATTCAACCGTCAAACAGGTGGGCTCACTAGGCTGGAGTATTTAGATTATTTATCGAAAAAATATGCCCGCACCCGTAAATAAAGGATATTGATACTATACAGATGATTTTTCGGTTTGAGATAACAGGACAGTTATCTCAAACTAGGTATCTTTTGATTTGCTGCTTAAATACCTTTTTATCATAAATTTTACGTGGATAACGTTCTTCTTTCAGTACCTCGTAAAGAACACATTGACCTTCCTTGTAGAATACTGTGACATCTTCGCATTCATCATAAAGGTGCCGTGATAATTGTTTTACTGATTCAATAGCTTCTTTTCCACTGATTCTCCATCCGAATCTAATCATATCGCTCTGGTCCATTGCGTCTCGATAAGTGTCAAAAACAATACATGTACCTGGCTCATGTTTATTGGAAAACACTAGGACATGACCAGTATGTACAGGCTGGTTAAAATAACGCTCGTGAATATCCTCGATTGGTGCACGAATACCAATAGCATCCATAATCGCTTTAAAGTTCGGGTGAGGTATGTATTCATCTTTCCATTCGTCGGGATAATGCACTAGTTCTGAAATCGATGTCATAATCCAAAATTCATAATACAAATTCAATCTCTCCTTTTACAATTAATAAAACAAATGAAATGGGGATTTATAATGAATGATAACAGTATAGCTTTTCCATGTCCGGCATGTAATAAAATACTTGATAAAATAAAATTAAACAAAAATAATTTCGAAATCGTAGGATTTGAGACGGGCTTTGAATGGTCCGATTTTCAAGCCAGCAATTTACCTTCGCTTGATAAAAAAATATGGACACGATCAAACAATCCACCTCTCAAAGGAGGTAGAAGAATCGTTATGGTCCGTTATCCCTTTCAGATGAAAGTAGGTGAAAGCTTTTGAATGTTATTTATGCCTGCCCTCTCATACTTTAACGGATGAGAAGAGCGTCCTAGTAAAATCACTTCCTCAGCATTAATAGCTACTAAAAATCACTATTTTGTAGCATCTCTAAATCCGTACATGTGCATGTATTTCCTGCAATTGCTTCAACCAATCATATGGTACACCTTCAATTGTGACGATATGCATTTGTATCATCCCTATCTGTATAGTCGTTAATTATAGCAGAAAAGGTATATTTACATTACCGATTCATTCCATCTCTTTAATAGGTAGTATTCTAACAGCACCTATCAACAGTTGGCTGACAAATACTGTAATAGGGTATGGTTTTTAGATAATAAAATTAGATAGTGATCATAATAGGTACCTTTTGATTTGCTGCTCAAACACTTTATTATAGTATAGTTTGCGCGGATAGCGTTCCTCCTGTAACACCTTATAGAGTACGGATTGACCTTCTTCGTAGCGAACAGCATCTTCGCATTCATCATAAAATCGCCGTGCTAACTGTCTTACTGATAGGTTAGCTTTTTCTGCACTAACTCTCCACCCGAATTGAATCATATCGTGTTGGTCTGTTGGATCTCGATAAGTATCAAAGACAATACATGTATCTGGTTGTAGTTTATTAGCAAATACCAAAACATGCCCAGTATGTACAGGTTGATTAAAATAATGTTCGTATATTTCATTAATTGGTACACAAATATCAAGGGCATTCATAATTTCATGAAAATTCGCTTGAGGTGTGTAATTATCACTGTCTTCATCTGGAAAATCAACAAGCTCTGTAATTGATGCCATAATCCAAAATTCATACTTCAAATTCAGTCACTCCCTTTTACAATTAATAATACAATGAAATGCTGATATATATAATGAACGATATTAGTCTAGCGTCTTTATTTTTAATCCCTTGTAAAGAATCATTGTTGATGGTATTATATGAATAAATTACATGAATATTCATATGAAATATTCACAAAGGAGGTATTCACTTATGGCAAGAGGAAAAAAAGTTTTTTCAGAAGAAGATAAAATTCTAATTAAAAGTAAATTGAAAGATGAGTGTATGGCATTTTGGATTACACAGGGTTATAAAGAAACAAGCATTGGCGCATTGTGTAAGAAAGCAGAAATATCAACAGGTACTTATTATAATTTTTATTCAAGTAAGGAAGAACTTTTTTTTGAAGTTTTGTATGACATTCAAGATACTATTTATGGAAATTTCATTGAGCGAATTGAACAATGCCCTGAAAAGTCCGGTTTTGAAACAGCAATAATCCAGCTTTACTACGAATACGAAACCAAACCATTTCTTTATGACGTAAAAACGATCGATTTCACATCATTTTATAGTAAACTATCGGAGGAAATGAAAGAAAAACTAACATTTGATAGTAGTGAACTTTTTCGTACTGCAATCAAACGAGCAAATCTTAAATTAAAGGTTTCTGAAAAGTTAGCATTTTCTACTTTCACTGTACTTCTTTCAAGTATTGCAAGTAAAGAAGGGATTTCAAAGAACTGCGATCATTTAGCTGCATTTCAATTTATGACTAAACAGTTGGTAGCAAGTATTTTTGAGTAGAGGATCTTTTCAAATATAAAATAGGCGGGATAGCAATGAGTTTATTTTGGAGTATTATAGACTTTCTTAAAGAAACTGCACCTTTCTTTATTGCGATTAATTTCATTTCAGCAATCTTCCTACTAATCTTAGGGTTAGTTTTAATATCCAAAAAGAATAGAGAACAGAAGACGAAAAAAATTGCCGGAATGGTTTGTTTATCAATTTCAATGTTGGCTTTTTTAGGTGCTCTGTCCAATACATTGTTTTCTTTTTTCGTATTTTAAAATTAGGAGGCTAAAAAGATGTTAGACAAACTACAAAATATCATGGACGCGGCTTGTAAATGGGGAAATAAAAATCTGGGAACCTCTATTCAATTCCCTAAACCAACAAAAAAATCGATGGTATCCAGTGCTTTTTCAAGCGGGATTATTGGTAGTGTAATTCTGGTGTTTGGACTCTTTTTCAACAACAAATGGATTTTGTTAGTTGGTGGACTTGGAATAATAAGCAGTGTTTTCATATATCGACAAAGTGAAAAAACGATTAGATAAGTATCATTAACCTTTTCAGATGACATTTTTAGGTGAAAGCTTTTGAGTGTTGTTTATGCCCCCTCTCATACTTTAACGAATGGGAAGAGCAACCTAGTGGATTCGATTCTTCAGCATTTATTCGATGTTGCTTTGAGCAGATTCTTTCTAGAAATGAGGTGTGCGCATGGATTGAAATCAGCATTCTAAATGTAAGCTTACACAGTTCTGTTCCCTTTTTCTAAAAGTAAAGAGCTTTTCTTCCTTTGATCATTACAAGATTTCAAGGGAAGAAAAGCTCTATTCATAAAAAATACTGAGTAGCAACCAATGTCATTTTAAAGAATGGATAATTTCCTTTTCAACTCTATTGAATAGAAATTCTAAGTTAGATTTCCATTCAACCCAGCATTCTGATTCACGCCATAATTCAACGATTTCCCTAATACCATCAGCATCTGGAACTTCAGCTCTAATATCCGCTAAATATCTTAATATAAACTTCAATGATTCTTCATCCGCATTTATTGAGTGTATTTTTTCAAATTCGTCTTCAGCGTCATATAATTTCCCTGTCTCAAGATACATTACATAGAGCTCTGCAAGCGCCATTGCACTTATATCGAAAAAGAAATCAATTTCATCGAAGCTCTCACCAAAAAATCCCTCTCGTTTCATCGCATCAATAACCTCAGACAGCTCTATATGATTTGATTCCAAAGTATAGATATAGTCCTGTAAGAAGTCGACTACATCCAAGCCTTCATCACTTTCTAATGGTTTATATCCCCATGCGCCCATATTAAGACTCCTTTCATATTTAAAATATCAGGTGTTTTGATTAACCATGTTTATCCACCCAAATTAATTAGAAGCTCTGATTTCCTATTATCGCTCAATAATAAACCTATTTTTTCTTAATCAACACACCAGTAAAATATCACAATTCTCCAAATGTCTTAATCTTTGCTTCCTTAAAAACTATGAGAGAAGCTAGGATCATATACATTTCGGAGTTGTTTACTAAATTGTAAATAACCCCAAACTAGTTTCGAGCTGTAAAGATAAAAGCACGTCCATCTGTATTTAAAATCTGTAGCCCATTATTCGTTTCAAACAATGGTGTATCCCAATGAACATGGCCACAGCAGACCAAAAGCTCAGCAGAGTTCTGTAGTTCTTTCCAAATATGTGAATTCCCTGGTAGGCCTTGTGAGCTAATCTTCGGACTTTCATGAAGTAGCAGGATGTCAGGAACTTGCCTTAAAGTGTGTCGAAGTTTTGCTAAATAATTGTCTTCTTCCATTCGATTTGGTTTATCTATTCTACCAATGATTCCTCCGAGTCCTGCTACTGCAAGATTAGCGTACATCATCGCCCCTCCATCCGAGAAGTAATGAATACCTGTGGTAGAACCCAATTCAGCTTGTTCCTTATTTGTTAATAGGTCGTGATTTCCAGCTACACCAGTAACAAATCCAAAATAATTCCTAAAAGCTCTCCAAACAGGCAAAGGGTTTCCGCTAGCACCTCTTTTGGTTAGATCAGTATACAAATCTCCACATAAACACACCATTACCTTAGCTGGGTCCAAATCTGACAAATGGATTTGGAACAAAAGGGAAAGCACTTCCGCAAGTTCCTCACCCAGTAACTTTGGTGTTTTTTCCACCTGCTCTTGCTTATAATCCGCGATGCCTTGTAAATCAGATGCAACAATTAGGGCATCTAGCTCCTCTGGCAATCCAAGTATCTCTCCCCAATATATAGGAAGCCATTCATAAGAAATCCTCGCGTCTTTTGATGTAGCGGTAATGTATGGTATTTTCTCTAAAGGCTCTTTGGCAATATCAACGATTTTTAATGCTCTTTTCGTATGTTTCTTCAATTAAATGCATCACCCTTTTTATCCCCCACGTTAGTATTTTTTTAACATATGAAATCCTCGTTGGTTCAAAACTCGAAAAGTTCGTTATTATCTTTCATTTGCTCATTTTCACACTTCACCCCTAAAGCTCTTTAGCCTTTTTCAAATAACCATACGCTTCTTTCAGCGGTAACTGCAGCATGTCTGCAATTTCTTTGATGGACATTCCGCGCTTGCTCATCATCAGCACTTGCTTGGTCAATTCATCTTCCATGCGACGGGCCGCTTGGAAAGCAGGGTTCAATAGAGACTCCCATAAATCTTTATCGGCGTATTCATCCGCAGATACAATCTCTGTAATTATTCGTTCAAGTTCCATACACTTTATTTTCCATGATGATTCATTTTGTTGAGCAATTAGCTGTCTAAATTGCTGGATAGCTACCTGAAAATTTAAAACTGAACCAGTCAAATAACTACCTGCATGCCAGTCACCCATACCATGCATGAGAACAGCTACTGGTTGCCCAGGTTCTGCTGTCTCTATAATCATCGGATCACCTGTCAGTTTCATATGCCCAATCACAAGCCAATCAGCCTGCCATGCCCCCTCTTCATCATGAATAAGAGAGTTACCTTCAAAATCAATGCTATATCCTATTTGCTCGCGCTCTAAATATTCTGGATCGAACATTTCAACATCTATCCACTCTGCAAGTTGCTCACTGACAACTTTCAATTGTTTTAACTGCTTGAGAAGCTCAGCATCCAATATCATACTCACAAATCTCCTACATTTAATTAATTTTATAGCAATAATCTCTAGCCTCTGTTTCTTTTTGAATACTAGATTCAAGTATTTAACAGATTGACTTTCTTCGTTAGTTCCTCTGCTAGTCTTCTCCAAGGGCATTTCCACGATGACTTCGCCAATTCTTCTTCATCTTGTTCCAGCCAATAATCACCATCCATTAGCTCATACATGTCAAGTAGGGTAATCTCTGCACAAGCTGGATTTTCAAAAGCTACAATCATCGGCTCCGGTCCGTCATCCCAGTTATAGCCGTTAACCACTGCGTGCAGAAGCACTGGATATGACAACTCTCTAATCATGCTACACATCTTTGCCAGCGATTCTTCATATAAAATATCATCTACTTCGCGTTGTTCTTCCGCATCTAATGTGAGTCGGATAGCCCCTTTTGTATTCAGCAGTAAATCAGCAATTGCATTATTCATTCTTGCAGTATTCCAAGCTGTCGCCAAAATACCTTTAGCTGAATTCAATTCCACTCCATACTCCAGTAGTAGCTTGATTTCTTCCACTTGCTTGAACTTGACCGCTTTCTTTAGAACCGTATCTCCTAACTTATCCTCAGCCTCTAAATCTATATTTCTCTCAAGAAGAAGTTTAATCCCTTCAAGCGGCATGCGATTCATGACAAAAAGCATTATAGGCGTGCGTCCCCTTGAATCTCGTTCATTCGGATCAAGCTGATTCACGCCTGCACGAATAATTTCAATATCTTTAGATTTACTAACTTCTAACCAGTTCATTTGTACTCCTTTCGTGTCCATAACTCATCTGATCACATCCAAATTAAGTAGCTTTTACAGAAGATTTCTCACCATTCAACTTACACTCCACCATTGATGAAAAAATCTCCCGCATCAAATAGATCTACTAGCGGGAGACAATTCTCTTCATATTTATCCGATTGTTTCTACAACGTTTCCTTCCTGATCTTTAATGTAGGTTTTCATTATTTGGAACGAAAGCCCCGTTAAAGAAGATAATTCGAATTCTTTTTCCTGCGGTATCAAATTTTGGCCAAGTTCCGTGGCGGCCTTTTCATTCAACGTAATGATAATATCCTGATCATCCAGACTGAACTCGGATTTTTCCCCTGGTCTAAAGATAATTCGAATTTCTCGACCAACGAGGGTGAGGTTTTTCCCTTTTAAAATTCGGCCGCGCAGTAGTTTGCCGATGATTTCCGCCTGCTTTGCCCCTAGCATAACTTTATCAGGATGTTTGCTGAACCATCCCTTTTTCCCCTGTTCCCATGCCAGTTGGTCCACAAATAAAAAGCCAGTGTTCGAGCCTTCTTCTTTCATTCCTTTTTCTACTGCTTCAGCAATGGATGAAATCTGTAAAAGTGATGCCCGATCTAAATCAGTAACATAGCTCGGGATATACGCTAAACCTGCATTTAGCACACCTAATGTATTCCAAACTTGCATTGCCTCAAGCTCATCACCTGTAATACCTACCATTTGAATAAACTCGACTTGTCCATTTGGTGTATCAATAGCAGGCAGCTTTAGATCGGACGTAAAAGCAAGAGCCGTTAAAAGCGTGTCTTCACCTAGGCAGATTGGACCGTTTGCATCCAAATAATCACCAGATTTAAAAACATTGCCACTATTAAAAACATATCTTCCCATGTTTTGTAGCAAATTCAACGCCCAAGTTGGTGGCTCCTCCTCATCCTCATTACGTACAAGACGAAATGTTAGCTCAAACCCATATCCACTGTAATGAGCATCCTCTGATTCTTTTTCATATAACTCAGAAAATCCATATGTTACGAAATGCCAGTGCGGAACTGGTGTCTCACTTTTATAGGCGCTGATTCCTTGCAGTGGATCCTCGCCTCCTAATGAATAGGGAAGAATGGTTCCATAATGCTTTGGCTCCTGATCCCCGTAAATTTTTAGTAACTCCTCATCAATTGCATCCCAGCCAAATGCTTTTACGTCTTCGCTCATGATAACGCCTCCTATGTATGTTTTGATTTTCAAATTCAAGGTAATTTACGGACTCTTTTCTTTGATCTTTCAGGCATCCAAGCCACTAAAATCCCGCTTTCGCCTACCTCGTAAATTATATCCAGAAAGATAGTACCTTTTCCTTCATAATTCCCTCTTTTAGCTCCTCTAAAGGCAGCTTAATAAAATTATGATTCCTTCATAGTCCTCGTATTTATTACCTTTATAAATAAACACCTAACTAGGAGGATTTCTCGTTATGTATATCTCTTTTATTATCAATTAAAGCATGATTCTCCCCTAGAATTCTACTTATTAAACATTGATTTACACATAAAAGAGAATAATACCCATTTCATTACCGTAATATTATAACGGAATAGGTTTATTTTCACGCAATCGTTTGAGGGCTTCTGGTAAATATAAGTGCGATGTAAGTTTATAAAAGAAAAATGTTTACTTAGCGAAATGAAGGAAAATTCTTGTGAGATTAAAAAGAGGTAAGCCCCAATAGATGTTAGAATTTTGCAAATCTATCCGAGGCTTTTTTGGAAAGCGAGTTAAAAAAATAAGGTTAATGATTTAACCTTTATCCATATAACATTGCTGGTGCACGAACACCTTGTAAATAGTCTGCAAGCTTCCCAGCGTATACTTTTTCTAAATAAGGTAATTGTGCGATACAATGCGGTGTCATTAATGCTGGGTTTTGATAAATTTTTAAACCACCAACCTTTAAAAGCATCGCCACAAATTGTGAGCAAAAATAAGCACGCTCTCTTCGTACCTCCTTTTGCATCATAACACCAAAGAGCCCAATAAAGTTATATTTATAACGATCACGATTCAAATACATATAACGTACGAATTTCATCATTTCTAAGAATTGATACTGCGAAACTCTGCAACGATAAATAACACAATCTGCGGTCTCAAACAATCCTCTTTCTGCATCTTCTCGCAAAAATCCACCACTAAGAGGATTATTTAACTGTTTACGTCCAAAGCTATACATTTGAATAAGTTCCTCGTCGAACGCAATGGACGCATGATTCATCTCTTTACCGGTATACATACCTATAGCCTTTGATAATAACGTTCCTGTTTTTGTTAATACTATGTAAATGGTGTATGCCATTTCCTCACCTACTTCAAAATTCTTTTCTACTACCAATACGGATTAAATCTTCAAATAGTTTCGTTAATTTCCTTTTTTTATAAGTATATAATTCAAATCTTAATTTTTTCCTCTATAGAAGCTTAAAAATTTCTTAATTTTTTTATATTTTCAATAGGCTAACTATGACAAAATCAATGTTTTCAGGGTTTTTATTTTTTTACTACCTTTATTTATATGTCTTGAATGCTAATCTTATGAGATGAACAGATGAGGTACGAATGATTTTTTTACTGGGGGAGTTGGATTTAAAATAGATCCTAGCAGGCATGTACTTAATCAGATAGCTATAATAGATATTTATAATTTAAAGAAAGTCACTCATTATTTTTGTTCAAAATGAGTGACTTTTTCTTATTAGCAATTTTTCAACTTGTGTTTTCAATGCTTGATTAATTCTTCATCGTTTCCTGGGTGTTGCTACAATTATTTTGATATATCCTTAACGCTTCTTTTAAAAATATTTGCTCCTTTTCTGTAAAAGGATTTGGAAATTTGAATGATTCTGTGGATGGTAGTTTTTCTTCAATCAAATCTAACTTTCCTTTCAAGGTTTCATTCATAAGTACTAAAAGTGTTCCAACAGTTTCTTGGGATTCTTTAGAAGAAGGTATAGCTTCAGTGAGCGTTAAATGTTTAATTTCAAATAAGACTTTTGTCCATTTTTTATCTAAATCGATTTCTTCGGATTTATTTATATTAAATAATTCATCAGTTATGTCTTGTGAAAAGTGTTCTTTAAACCATGTTTCAGTATTTTCAGCAAACATTAATTTTTGTAGCATCGCACAAAATATGTCAATATTGATAATTCCCTCATCTTTTATTGTTTCAATAAGATGATTTAAATCAGATAATGTATTAATAATTTCAAGTTTTTTTGCTTCAAATAACTGTTTTTGATCGATTAAAGATTTTAAGATAACTTCGCCTTTAACAGTATTTTTTTGAAGCATGTCTTTAATTTCTTTTAGCGAAAAACCAAGAAACTGTAATGACTTAATGTTGTGTAGAATAGTTAAATCCTCTTTTGAATAAAGTCTATGTCCACCCTCTGTATAATCACTTGGCTTAAGTAGGCCTATACTGTCATAATATCGAAGTGTCCTAATACTAACACCAGACTTTTGCACAAGTTCACCTATCGTAAATATACCTTTTCCCGACAAATTATTCTCTCCTCTATTAACTTAATGATTGACTTTAAAGTAACGTATAACGGGATAAGAAAACTTTTTTCCATTTAAAGTATAAATTGCAGCAACTAAAATTAGTATTGTTTCAAGAATAATAAGTGCAAAAGAAAGTGTAGAAGCAGCACTCCATTTTTTAGAAATAAAAGTTAATAACAAAAATACTGGGAAGAAAGTAAAATGAAGATTCATCCCTTCTTTTGCATGATCAGCAAAATATTTATTCTTATTCTTCGATATTAAGTATACCAATATTGGTAAAATAAAGGTTAACAATAGTGAGAACAGATGCATTAAACTTGCCAATCCTCGGTTTAATAAACTCTCTTTTTTCATAGTGTTGTTCCTCCAATATCATTATTTGATTGTTACCTTTAAAAGTAAGTAACTAAATTCATCATAAAAGGTGACGTTACTGGAGATTCAAGAACAAATGATAATTTTTTTATTAAACTCTCAAATAACAGAATTAGCATTCGGATTTTGGTGATTTGTTTTATTAACGCAGATATGTTTAATAACCCTTCATTAGATGACCTTGATTTTCGCAGCTAGCGAGCGTTGAGCCGCTTCCTCTGCTTTGTATTTATTGTGTCGCTGGACTGACGACTAATGGTAAAAAAATCCTGATGTTTCAATTAGACTCCAATCATCCAATTGTATAATCCTAGATGAAAATTAAAAAGACCAGATACGGAACTACACCCCATAGCTAGACAAATCTAACAAAGGGGTACAGTTCACACCTTGGTCTTAGTTATTTCTATTGATTATAAGTCAAAAGCCTTCATCTTTTCTAATTCTTTCTGTCTTTTACTAGCTACAATTTTTCTGCCACTCATCCAATATCCTACTAAAAATAGTTCACCGACAATTCCCTGTAAAATGAACTGTATTATAGACCATTCAAATATCCCGTAAAACTGTACACTTATTAGCGTTGCTATGTATATAATTGGTAGCAAACCTCCCCAATACACATTATTTCTAGTAGATAAAAAATGTTGCACTGCAAAAACAATTAAAATTAATAGTAGTCTATACCAATCGTTCACTATTTTTGTACCTCCATTTTATATTTTTCAATTATTAATTTGGCGTCCTCTAAGCTAATTCGATCATCAATTGATAGCCTCTTTATAAAACCTATGAATTCTTCATTTTCGGAACTCTCATTCACGTTAATTTTATTTATCAGCTTATCTAACCGAATTCTTACAGTCGGATAGGAAACGTTATAATATTTCGCTATCTCTTTTAATGAACCTGAGTTTATTACAAAATTTTTAATAAACTCCACATCTTCCTTTTCTAATGATAAAAGCCAACTTGGAATTTCATTATTATTCAAATTACCCCTCCTTCATATTATTTAACTTCACTTTATCATTATCTTTAACTTTATTCAACTTTTATTTAACTTTATTCATTTTTTTTAAAAAAACACTTCATTCTTCCAGTTTTCATCACTCAATGTAATAAAATCTTCCATTCACAAAAAGGAACAGATACTCGCAATTAATCGAGTACCTGCTCCTCTTTTTCTTACTTCAAAATTATAAATATCTATTTTGCATGCTTTATAATTTTTCGCTTAAAATCTAAATAGGATACTTCCTTTTTATTTTAATTTTATTTCTCAGGCAATTCACTATATAAACATAGCATTCGAAGCATAATAATAGTAGTGTAAAGCAATTTAGCTTTGCACCTCCTGGTTTGTTGGCTTGGGTCACTCTGGTCCAGTGACCCTTTTTAATTTTCTAACCTCATCCCACGGTATACGTGCGAATCAAAAAATGGGAATAGATTTACTCTATCCCCTAATCGCTGTCTCTCTCATTTCAAATACCCTAGATTCTGCATTTGATACTTCTATAACATCAAATACATACACTTTTGGACCTCTCCCAAATCATTTAATTTGCACCCATTTTCATAACAATACTGACAAAGGGTTCTTCTTTCGCTTCTCTTAATGCATATGCTATTTCTTCAGCTCAAAATACATTGCGGGATTGTTCAATAGAGCAGTCGCTTATCACTAACATCCAGGTTAGTTATAAAAGCAAGTATGTTGATTAACCATTTTTATTCATTCGAAGAGGCTGATTTCCGCTTCGTTAGCACTACGCTTTCGCACATAAAACATTTGCTCCTTGCAGGGTCTCGTCTGTCTCGCTTTCCCGCGGGAAGCTTTGCTCTGCGACGAAAGCGAAGCGACAGGAGCACTAGAGTAGCCCTGAAAATGGAAATATATTAGCAAAGTGGTAACAAAAAAATCTTTTTATCGCTCAAAATAATAAACCTATTTTTTCCTAATCAACACGCATATTATAAAAGAAGATTATTTAATGTTTGTAGCTCTTCACCATAACGTGTAGTTGATTTCTTTGATAGAAAGAGCTTGTTTTTCGATAAAAACCCAAATAGTTTCGATAAAATAAGATTTTGTTTCGATAAAAGCTCAAATAGTTTCGATAAAGAGCGATTTTGTTTCGATAAATCAAAGTATTCCTATAAAACAAACTAAAGGAGCTTTATCCATTCACATAGATTACCTTGATCATTTTGTTTTTCAATACTAAGAAAAGAGTTGTCTCTGCGCTGGGACAAACTCCTTTTTTGGCTCTTCCGACTGGCGCTTTGTTGCTACCGCTACGTTAGCACTTCGCTTTCGCACAGAGCAAAGCTTCCTCGAGGCGTCCGAAGAGCCGCTAATCCCCAAGGAGTCGCCTAGCCGGAACGAAGAGCAACTAATACATGGCATATGTTTTAACAAATATCATCCACAGATTTTGGTGATGAGCCATGTTTGTTACATATTTTCAAACTGGAGGTATTCTAAAATATTTCCGAAAGGGTCTCTGAAACTAATATATTTTCCCGGAGGACAATCAGTTGGTTCATCTACAATAAAATTAACTTCTTTCTCTTTTAAGAATTTAACCGTTTCATAAATATCTTCAGTTTGCAATCCTAATACAACTCCTGTAATTTTATTATCTTGGTTATAGGTTGTATTACCGTTCTCCTCTAAAATAATTGGTAACTCTCCGTGAACAAGTGATGCAATATTAGGACCATACTGCTTGTTTAATTCAAAACCTAAAGTATTAGTATAAAAGTCAATTGCTTTGTTTAAATTTGGCACGTAAATGCTTATAACACAAACCTGATTCATTATTTTATACCACCTTTTTTTAGTATTATAGTAAAAATTCTACTTTAGTTAATAAAAATCCTTTTTTTAAAATTACATTCAATCATCTTTAGAAAGTTACATCTAACACCGAAAGATGAGAGGTAATTTCGACATAATTATCTCTACATAATATTGATACTTTTTTCCTGTACTTTTTCATCCAAAGTAGCTGTTGTTATTTTTAGTTTGCCTTAATATATGATATAATTCATTTACTGACTAACCTAAGCAGGACAAAAACCAAAGCTGTAGCGATACCGTACGCTACAGCTTTTCTTCTGAAGGATGTTAAGTTATCTTACTAGTAGTGAATGATCAATCGCAATTCCCTACATTTTGTATACTTATTTAATTGAACTATATCAAAATCACCCATCGTTTCTTCTTCCATTCAGAATTCAAAACAACGATATTATTTTAAATCAACAAATTCCGGACTACGTACATTTCCTTCTTTAACTAACAGAACACCTTTAATTTTTTCTTTTCTGCAAGCATCCACAAAAACTTCATCTACAACTATCTCTTCTTTGGATTCTTTCATTCTTACGACATGATGTCCATTAAGGGATTTTGGAATAAAAGCAATAAAATTCAAACTAATAGGCCCATCAGGTATGGATTTAACTAGTGGTTCATAGTCTGATCTATTATGATCTAAACAAGGAATTAGATTTAAAACATTCATTACAAAGTAGGAATCGTTTATTTCTCCCGTTTCTGCAGATTTTATAATTGCAGGAATAAACTCACAATCTGAACCTAATCTTTCTATTAGCATTTTTAACTTTAAACTTACTAATTTGCCACCGACTGTTGGTAAAATATCATACTGTTCTAAATAAGAATCGAACCTATCTACCACGTATAAAAGTCTTTTATTTTGAGAATAAGGTATACCTTTTTCCAAATCAAATCTATTATACTTGTTCTCATCAGAATAAAAGAAATATACATCTCGTTTGTAAGAAGCTAACAATCTACAATAATTCATCTATATTCATCCTTCTCAATGTTGTGGGTTTTTGGTTTCTAGTGTCAAAAAGCCTTCTCTCAGATCAATAGTAAATTCGTACACCATAAACATATGTAATGAATAAACTTACATATGTTTATCATTCGGTAAAACAAAATGTAATTTAATGTCTCTTCGGAATGTTTATGCAACATAAAACCATCTTTATTTATCGAGATCTACAGACCAATCAACCTCTTCATTAAACCAATTACACAATTTTGTTGAACCATTATCCATTTTCAAAGGGATTTCTCTTGCCCACATTTTAATGTCATTTATAAAAATCTCTTTTTCAAGCCCTTCAAAATTATGTTTTTCTAACGCCCTGTTTAGAAACTCTAGAAATAATTTCCCCAAATGATACAGTTGCTCTACTTTATACATTTTTCCATATTCTACTACCGTAATTGCCATATCGATTGTCTGATAGTTATCTTTTTTAGTATATCTAATAAATGACTTTCTTCCATAGGATTCAGGTAAGCATCTAAAGGCTATCCCGATTGAAACATCGACATTCCTATATTTTGAATTTATATTAGATTCCAATGCGTCTGCTAATTCACTAGCTAATTCACCAACTCTCGCACCTGCAGTGTCTGGAACTATTGAAAAATCCACACAACGTACTCCTCCGTATTATTCTTCTGCAGCTTCATTAAGCCAAGCCAAAATATTTTCCCTTTTATTTAGACGTAATGCTCTGATTGTATTTGTTTCATCAGGAGGCATCACCTCAACGTTCACATACACTTTACTTCTCGGTTGATTTAAAGAAAATATTTCTTTTTTATCTATTTTTTCCATAGCCAAAACCATAGCTTCTAATCTAAAGTCTACTTCCTTAAACCACTTAATTTCATCAGTATAGTCAAGTAAACGCTCATTAAATAGTTTTCTTACAGTTTCAAAATTCTCGCAACCAAAATTACAATATGGTGAATCTGCATAGGACCATTTTACTAATTCTGCATCTTCCTTTGAATATTTTTTAGCGACATTCTCCAATGCTTCCCAAGACCATGCTGAAATAACTGGTGCAACAGCCTCCCCTGTTGTCACCAGTGCACAATAATAATACGTTTCTTTGTTTTGGAATAAATTCACAAAGGTTATTTCTGTAGCGAGCGCTATTTCATCAACTAATAACTTTAAATCTTTATCCATCTACACTCCCCCTTTTTCACTTTGAACACGTCATACTTCAGCATGAAAAGTACCTTTGAATATATTGTGAGGAGTTGGATGTCTCTGTGGGAGCTCGTTGCAAATGGTTTACCACATTCCATCTACTATCGTATTTCAAGGAATCTACACTAAACTCATTCCAGAAGGCTCGCTACTTCAAAAAGAATCTTGTATTTTATATCCTGCTTCTTGTGCCAACTTCTTAATTTCATCAATGTCAGATGAAGGAACAGTAACAAGAACGTAACAGTCACATTCGATATCCAAACATGCCAACGAAATTCCTTGTTCCATTAATTTTTTGGAAACTTCATTTAAATACTGAGGCGTTGGCAGCCCATCAAATTCTCCATCTTCAAACTCTTCCCAGCTTATGCACGCCATTTTTTTCCTATCTAACAATTCATCAACAACATCGCAAATGTATACCCCTGTTACTTTCCAATCGATTTCAAATGCTAAATCTTCATCAAGAAGTGCATCCACTAAAGAAATCCATGCCAATTCATCAATCGGGCTTTCTATTCCTCTTTCATCAAGTCGATCTTCGAACTTCTCGAAATAGGTTTCCGGCTTTTCTATAGCTAATGAAACCTCTGACAAAATTTGATCTTCCGCATCACATGAAAGCTTTTGCACCAGTAACAGCATTGCATTCATACAACCACCCCATTTCTACTTAATAGTTTGTAAACTAAACTTTGATTTTGCATTTAAAATCTTCGTCATACTCCTCAAGGTTATTGATGAAACAGGGTGTAACTAGCTGATGATCACCCGTCTTTGAATCTCAATCGGGCTATCTATTCCTTTTTCATCAAATCGATTTTAAGTTCACAATCAAGTGCCTTTAACGTATAATGCGTTGCGAATCCGGCACTTTTTCATTTTGAATTACGAATTGTAATATCTCATCCTCATTAAGTTTATACCCAGGTTTTTCCTTTGGAATTTCAGCCAGAGGTGTTTGAAGCAACGGATGCTCTATATTTGGTGTGGCTAGTCCCTCTTTTTCTCTTATTAATTGAATACAATAATAATCGTAAGGAATACAGTCGAACGATAAAATTTCACATGATTTATCTGGCGTGTCGCTTAGACTATAGATGTGAAAATCACAAAGTTCATAAAGATGCTCTCCAAAATCATTTGTATCGTTCCAACTGCGCATTAATTTTTGGTAAACATGATCTTCTGGTAAAATATTAAACAATTCAGGCATTTCTCCAGTTTCCCAATAATGATATAGGCATGTCATGAAAACATGATGAGTCTTATTCTCAGAATAAAAATCTCGATCTTTCATGAACATATTAGTTGCATATTTGTATGTTAGCTCTGCAATATCTTCATAACCCCATAATAAAGAAAGCCCGATAAGCCCTCCTATTTGACTGCCCGATACACTTCCTCTACTAGGATTGCTTTTGATCATTTGAATCAACCAAAAAAGTTGCTGCTCTAATAAAATCCATGCTGATGGTGCTCCATTTAGTATTCTATTTTTTGCATTCATTTCAAGGTGAACACCTATTCCCATCTTTAAGCGATCAGCTAAACGATTTCGTTCATTTTTTTGAATTAAATCATTCATTTCCTTCAGTCGATTATCTAGTAATTCTTTTACTTCTTCATCTGAAATTACTCTTTTTTTGTACTCTTTCATCACTCGATTAAAGTACTTCCAATACTTGTTGGTACGCATTTTCCACCCCTTTTTGATGTCCATTCAACAAATGAAAAAATTGATTTTTAAGTTTATTTTATTGTCGTCTAATTTGACAGATTAATAATTATTTATGTTAATATACCTTTGTTGACTCGCCGAACTTTTCAATACATATTTCATCTGCGAGACCGTATAGAATTTCACAATTTTCAGCTGTAAAAGGGATTTTCTTAGGATCATTAAGTATCTCCGCATAGTATTTCTTCCCCCTACTTACTACCAAATAACTTACATCTTCAATTCCATCCTCTGACTCTTCCATATAATTCAAAAATGGTTCATCTTGTAATACAGCTGCCGCTTCTAAAAATTGTTCCTGAAACTTTATAATACTCTCTTGATCCATTTCTCTTAATATTTCTCTTAATTTATCCGCCTTCTGATTTGCGTTCCTAATAATTTCCCAAAACCAATCGCTTACAATGTCACTGATTTCTAGTGGTAAAATAAAATTAAAATTTCCCATAAAATACTCCATTTGGATTTTCTTTTAATTAATATTACCATTTTTCTGCAAACAAAAATACCTTTTGCAGTCTAGTAGATGGCATTCAATTTGTGTTATTCAAAGCAATGAATGTCCTATTAGTATCTGCCTCTCAGCATGGCTAATTAGTATTAGAGCTATATATTACTTTGATTTTATTCCAATCTGTGCAAAGTAAAAAACACCTAGAACAATTGAAAGTTCTAGGTGTTTTTATTGAATTGATTCAATTCAGAATAAAGTACTATAATCATTTCATGCACAGTATTTAAAAATCTGCTTCCATCTAGCACATTTACTTGCCATTCATTGTTTTTGTCAAGGAAAGCACGCTTTTTCACTAAAATATTTTATTTCATCTCAGTTCTTACTTTTGCGCCCAACGACATGAAATAGTCAGCTAAAATTAAAGTATTTTCCCCATATCCCTCAGCAATTAGAAACTCATTCCTATTTAATCGGCTTCGTATTTCATCGAAGGATAGACCGATTTCTTTTTTTATTGCTAAGATCACTTTTGATTTATTTTCACCTGGATCCTCAAGATACACATAATATTTTTTTTCTATTTCTTTTTCTTTAATTCGTTGTTCAATTGGGGCAAAATTTTCTTTTGATTTTGCAATAGGGAGAAATTCGCATATATTTCGAATTTCTTCATCATTTAATTTAATTTTCCACTCTTTCTCCATTAACTCATAAAAATTAGATTGATATTCTCCGCTTTTCAAGTATCTATCATCATGTTTATCGAGCCAAACAGACAAAAAATAGTCGAATTTCTCCAATGAATTCACTAAGAGTTTTGGAGAAAATTCCCCTCCAATATAATCATAATAAATTGGAGTTTCAACTTTACTTATATCTGCAATCACTGGATTTCCACTCCAACTGGAAATAATGATCCAATTTTTACACCATTTCATTTTCTCCGAGAAATCTTTCCAACCTTCACCTTCTCTAATAAATCTATAACCTTCTAAAGCAACCATTAGATTTTCCGAACCGATGATATAGAAGTCGTTAGTCCAATAAAACATTATGTCTTTAGATTTTGGTAAATCACTGTACCATTTCAAAAGTGCTTGACTTAAAAGAGGAAGTTTAAAATTTTCTTCTAACGCCCGTTTCGTTTCTTCTGTTGTTCCTAGATATCTAATCTTACTGCCATTTTCATTTTTAGAAATCGAATGAGCTAGGTAATTCATTTTTCACAGCCCCCTCCACGGTGCTTTTCTATCTATCATAGCTTGGCGATCAATTAGTCGATTGTAGTTGGATTGTCATAACATTGTCTATGACCACTCTCCCCATATAAATGCCCATATATCCTTCAACATAGCCTTATATGGTATAATTCTCTATATTTCAAAGCCAAAAACTTGGTTCTAGACTTTATTCAAATAACCTATTTGCCAAACTAGATATTTCGTGAACCGCATCCTCAAATAGCACTTCTTCTACTTTAGTGTATACGCCCTCGTGAAAATAAAAATAATTACTTATATCTACAAAGCATAAGGCGAGTTTTTTAGGAACTTCAGATTGATCTTTATATTCTTCAATCAATTTTCTCATTGCTTCAATTAAAAGTTTGTAGCTTTCTTGATTTAATCCATCCCCTTCTCGTAACTCCACCAGTATTGAGTTATCACCAATGGTATATTCATAAACTACATTAAGTGCCTTATCTTTATCCATCGACTTCTCCTCCATAACCTCGAACTAATACTTCTTTGGATTTTACAGCAGGTCTACTCAATAAAATTATTAACTGATTCTGATTATATCTTTTCATAAACAGTTCTATCCTGTCCTTATTTTACAATTCATTTTCTATTCTAATTGAGAGCATTCATATAATAAATTATTTTTAAAGTCATCCGCAGATACTCTTACAACTTCTGTATTTTCCGGAACTTTAAACACAACTAATTGCGTTCCCTTCTCTGATAGGTTAGGTAATATTTCTTCTATCAGTGTATGTAAATCTATTTTTTGTGTTTTACAGTTTTCCCATTCATCTCCTATACATTTCATAGCATACTCTTTAAATGGCCAGATAGGCATAGACAGATTTCCCTCTTTATCTGAAGTTGTAACAAACCCTTCATTTAATTTCAAAGACCACGCCTCTTCCCAGTCAGCAATACGTTTTACAGAGTAAATATATCTATCTCGAGCTGATTTTTTATCATGGCTTTAAACTCTGGACTCGTTTCAAATCCCTTACCCATATTAAACTCCTCATTTCTTTTTTTATTAAACAAGGGGCTTTATTACCCGCTCCTTTGTTATTTTTTCATCTTTTAACGTCAAGTATTGTTTCTCTCAATTTTTCCTAAATTTATTGTACTGCATCGTTGCTATCCAATTGCTCTAAGCGAGAAGCATTGATTGTGACATATTCTCCCTTTCATTATGAGCTATACATCAATTTTTGCTCTCACCTAAACTACTCGTAATCTGTGAACGATTGCCTGAACAGGTATACAAAAAGGAAAATAAATCCCAATAAAAAAAAGATTAGCACAATCCCCAAGAATTTATGCTAATTTTTTGATATAATTATATTTTTTACAAATACAACCCTGAGCTTTATAATCTATACGAATCCTATTATGGTTTGAAAACACGCAACATTTTTTAGAGATTGCTGGTTTCAACGACCGCATGAACTTAAATTACTACCCTGCACGAAATCAAACTGATTTTTACTGTTTATTAATCAACAACTACTTTACCACGTCTGTATTTTTTAATTTCTTCCTTAACCTGTATGTCTCCCCATGGACTTCTAAGTAAAAAAACTTCATTCTCTCTACCTTTAATTTTAAAATGTAATCCTATTGATTGAATTCGATGTTTGTCGCCATTAACTATAGAGTATTTTATATCTCCGCAATCATTATCAAAAACACCCATTAGTTTCGTATCTGTATCCTTTTCAGCAGCCATCCCCCAATAGCGCAAATGATCAACATTTTCAGGTATGTAATAATCTTCATGACCAATTACCGTCCAAGTTCCTTCTTTCTTTCTTTTACCGAATAATCCCCAAGTATCTATAGGAATTGGCTCGAAAAGCCTTTTGTTGGTCATATTTGTATCAAAGATATTTTCTTCTGAAAAATAATCGAAAATTTCAACGATATGTCCTAAACTTATTTGAGAAATACAGCGTCCAAATGCATACTCACTATTATCTTGTTTTACACTAAAAATATCTCCCACTTGGAACTTACTTTTAGGCGTTTTCATCCTTTGCGCTCCTTTTCAGGTTTTCATAAAATTTTATTCTCTCATCACCCAGAGGGAAAAAGCCATCAGACAATTCATAAACACTTACAGACCAATAATTGTCCTCTTTTAACAATGCCTGTTTGTCAATATCACTAAAAAATGTTTCTAATGTTTCAATAAAGCTATCAAAAGAATTGTCACTTATCTCATTATTTATTATTTTGGCGAATAGTAGAATCAAGTTGAACACTTTAGAAAAATAAAAACATCGTACGCG